>JBHHZN010000054.1:0-10017 GCA_046758155.1 Acidobacteriota bacterium
TGACACGGAAGGCGACATAGTCGTACACGTGGTCCACGTCGATATTCTGGACTTCCATCTTCTTGTAAATGCTGTACAGATGCTTGACCCGGCCCGATATTTCAGCCGGGATGCCCTGCTCGGCGAGCAGCCTCTCCAGAACGGCCTTCTTGGTCTGGATGAAATCTTCACTGACCTTGCGCCGCTCCTCGATCGCCTCCACCAGCTTCTGATACCCCTCCGCGTCGATGTACGCCAGCGAGAGGTCCTCCAGCTCGGCCTTGATCTTCCCTATCCCGAGACGGTTCGCCAGCGGAGCGTAGATCTCGAACGTCTCTTTCGCGATACGCAGGCGCTTGTCCGGACGCAGCGCATCGAGGGTGCGCATGTTGTGGAGCCGATCGGCCAGCTTCACGAGGATCACGCGGATGTCGTCGACCATCGCCAGGAGCATCTTGCGGAAATTCTCGGCTTGCTTCTGGGCCTCGCTGGTGAAACGGATCTTGCTGATCTTGCTCAGCCCTTCCACAAGCCCCGCCACCTCGACCCCGAAGTACTTCTCGATCGTCGGGCGGGTGGTCAGCGTGTCCTCGAGGACGTCATGCAGCAGCCCGACGGCCACGCTGGTGACGTCCAGCTTGAGATCGGCCAGGATATAGGCGACTTCGAGGGGATGCGTGAGATACGGCTCACCCGAGACGCGCACCTGCCCGCGGTGCTCCATCGCGGAAAAGATGTAAGCGCGTCGAACCAGATCGAGATCGGCGTCGGGATGATACGACTCGATGCGGTCCGTGATGTCTTCGAAGCGGACTCCCACCTCGAACTCCACGAAAAATCAGCAGACGGACATGCGGCTGAGGTTCCGAGCGAATATATCAGCGGGCGCGGCTCGGGGACAAGATGGCGTCAGGCGGCGGTGGGCTTCTTGTCGATAAAGGTGCGCCACCAGACCACCAGCGGGCTGGCGACGTAGATCGTGGAATAGGTGCCGGTGATGGCCCCGACCAGCAGGGTGAACGCGAAGGGGTTGAGTCGGCTTCCCCCGAAAAGCCACAATGTCACGACGACCAGCAGGACGAGCATTGTCGTCAGAACGGTGCGGCTGAGCGTCTGATTGATGCTCTCATTGAAAAGGGCCTCGAGCTTCAGGCCGCGCCGCTGCCGGACGTTCTCCCTCACCCGATCGAAGATGACGATCGTGTCGTTGATCGAGTACCCGACCACCGTCAGGACGGCGGCGAGGACGGTCAGGTCGAACTCCTTGCCGGTGAAGCTGACCGCGCCGAGCGCGACGATGGCGTCATGAGCCAGTGTCACGATGGCCGCCACGCCGAACGCCAGCCTCTTGAACCGGAGCCAGATGTAGACGAGCATCACCATCAAGGCGCCGATGACCGCGTAGGTGGCCTTCAGCTTCAGCTCCCGCCCGACGCTGGGGCCGACGTAGTCGGCGCTGCGGATGGCGAACCCTCCGACCACGATGTTCTGCTTGACCCAGGCGATCGTTTCGGGAGAGAGGCCGGAAACCTTGGTCACCTCGTCGACGCTGTGGAAGATCCCGGAGTGGGTATCGCGAAACGACGTGATCGCCTGCGCGTCCCTGGCCACCATCGTCTCGCGTCCCGGGTAGGCCTTCAGCAGATCGGCGCGCAGCTCGACCTGCCCGGTGATGTTGATATCCACCTTGTCCGGGGGCAGCTTGGTGGATCCGAGGCCGTTCCTCAGGGCCGCGATCACCTTGCCGGAGACATCGCTCTCTTTCTCGCTGTCCTCTTCGGGCGGAACGCGGATCAGGACATCATGCACCTGGGTGTCACCGGGGAGGATGAGCCTCTGGATCTGCGCCCCCGCGAATCCCTCCTTCCTCAACGCCGCGCGGATCTCATCGATGCTCGGCTCCTGGACGAACCTCACGACGACGTCCGCGCCCCCCCTGAAATCGATACCGTACTGGAGCCCCTTCGTGCTCAGCAAGACCAGACTCCCCACGACGAGAAACGTCGACAGCCCGACGAAGATGAACTTCTTGCCGAGGAAATCGAGGTGCGGCTGGCTGAATAGCTCCACGAGGCTCTCCCCTTCAGATGCTCAGATGCGCGACACGGGCCTTTTCGCCCATCATGGCACGGAACAAGAGGCGCGAGACGAAGACGGCCGTGAACATGCTGGCGCCGAGACCGACGATCAGGGTGAAAGCAAACCCCTTGACCGGACCGGTGCCGAACTGGAACAAGAGGATGGCGGCGAGCACCGTCGTCACGTTCGAGTCGAGAATCGTCCCGAAGGCCTTCTGGAACCCGGCGTCCACGGCCGAGCGGACGGTCTTGCCGTTGCGCAGCTCCTCACGGATGCGCTCGAAGATGAGCACATTGGCATCCAGCGCCATGCCGAAGGTGAGGATCACGCCGGCGATGCCGGGAAGGGTGAGCGTGGCTCCTATCATCGACATGATGCCCAGAAGGATGAGCACGTTGAGGATCAGGGCGACCATGGCGTTGATGCCGGCTCCCTTGTAATAGAAAACCATGAAGGCGATCGAGCCGATCAGGCAGCGACGCCGTGATCCCTTTGCGGATGGAATCCGCCCCGAGCGACGGCCCCACCGTCCTCTCCTCCAGGACGCTCGTCCCGGCGGGCAGCGCCCCCGATCGCAGCTTCAGGGCGAGGTCATCGGCCTGCTGCAACGTGTCGATGCCGGTGATCCGGCCGCTCTCGCGGATGGTGGTCTGGATCGTCGCGACCTGGATGACCTTCTTGTCCAGAAGGACCGAGAGCTGCTTGCCGACGTTTTGCGACGTGAACTCCTCGAAGCGCTTGCCCGCATCGGCCGTCAAGGTGAACTGCACTTCCGCCGAGCCGAGCTCCCCCCGGCCCGTCCGGGCGTTGATCAGATCGTTGCCGCTGACGGGCGAATTGGCACTCATCGCCCAGTACCTGGTCGAGCCGTTGAAGCTGCTCGGGTCGGTCTGGTAGATCTCGGCATCGGGCGGAAGCTTTCCCCCGAACATCTCGAGCAACGCCTCGCGGCTGTCGGCCCCGTTGAAGCTCGCCCCTTGCAGGCTCGGCGGCACGATCACCCTCTTGTATTCCAGGAAGGCGGGCTTGCCGACCAGGTCCTTGACCCTCTCCGGGTCGTCCACGCCGGGGAGCTGGATCAAGATGCGGTCGCTTTGCAGTCCCTGGCGCTGGACGACGGCCTCGGCCACGCCGAAGGCGTCGACGCGGACACGGATTCTCTCCACCGTGTCCTCTATGGCGTCCTGCCTGATCCGCTGGACCTCCTGCTTGGGAATCTGCACCTTCAGGTCATCGCCCTCGACGGTGAGCGTGTAGCCCGGCATCTGCGATTCGACGGCCTGCTCGAACTCATCGCGAACGATCTTGTCGAAGCCCACGATCCGCAGGCTGGTCTCGGCGGGCGCCAGCGCCACGCGCTCGAAGGACAGGTTCCGGCGTCGCAGCTCTCTGCGCAGCGCGGAGGCGCGGTTGTCGAGGACGGCCTTGACGGCATCATCGGCCTCGACACGCAGCACCAGGTGGATCCCGCCCTTGAGGTCGAGTCCCAGGCGGATCTTCTCCGACGGCGGCACCACGGCCCACACGCAACCGAGGGTGAGAATCACGACAAAAAGAATCTTCCAGCGCAGATCACTCTGCATGACTACCGCTCCTTCGGCTGGCGAAGGGAGGCGACCGCGCTGCGGGAGATCTCGATCTTCAGGTTCGGCGCCACCTTGAGCTGGATGAGGTCATCAGTCATTCCCGCGACAGTTCCATGAATTCCGCCCGTGGTGATGACCTTGTCACCGTTTTTCAGATTGTCGATCAAGTGCTGCAGCGCCTTCTGCTTCCTGTTGGCCGGCCGGATGAGCAGGAAGTAGAAAATGACGAGGATGAGTCCCATGGGAACCAGGAAGCTGATGAAGGCTCCCGGCTGTTGCCCCCCCCCGGACGGCGCCTGCGCGAAGGCCGCGCCGGCCAGCGATGCAGCAATACCTGGTGTCATGCCTGATCGATACCACCTGATAACTGAGTCACGCCATTCGGGGACCGCAAAGAGTGCCGTAGTCTCCCACAAAAGTCAAGAGTTGACCGGCCTCCGATGCCGCGGTAGCGTGGGGAGCGTGAACGTCTTCAGCAGCAACCTCCTTCGGGGCATCCCGCGCGTCGCCTGCGCCTTCTTCGGCCGCGGGTCCACGCCGCGCCCTCTGCCGTCGCGTCTGCTGAGTCATCTGCGCCTGCCCGGACCGGGTCCCCACCGGGTGGTGACGGCGCGCCAGATCCACTCGAACCGTTGCCTGGTCGTCGATGCCGGTGCCGCCGGGGACCAGACGGCGGGCGAGGCGGATGCGCTGGTCACATCGAACGGCGGTCTCGTGCTGGGCATCACGACGGCCGACTGCCTGCCGATCGTGGCGATCGATCCGCGGGCGGGCGTCCTCGGCGTGGTCCACGCGGGATGGAAGGGCACGCTGGCGGGAGTCCTCGCCAACGCCCTGTCCTGCATGGCCGAGCGCTGCGGGGCACGGCCGGATGCGATGCTCGTCGCCGTGGGGCCGGGGGCCCATCGGTGCTGTTACACGATCGGCGACGCCGTCGAGGACCGATTCCGCCGGGCTTTCCCGTCCGTGGCCGGGCGGATCATCCAGCAGCGCTCGGGGGCGACGTACCTGGACCTGGTCGAGGCGAATCGTCTCCAGGCTCTCGACGCCGGCGTGAGCCCCGACCACTTCGAGGCCCTCGGCATCTGCTCGATCTGCCGCCCCGCGCGCTGTCACTCCTTCCGGCGCGACGGGGCCCGAGCGGGCCGGATGTGGCTGCTGGCGGCGATGGTGGAATGAAGCGAACGGTGGTCGGCCCCCTCTACCCGGCCATCTTCTTCAGATCGGCCACCAGGCTCTTGGCCTCCTTGGCCTTGGGGCTCTTGGGTTCCAGCTTGATGAACGTCTCCAGCTCCGCGATCGCCTCCTTGAATTTCGTGAGATGGATGTAGGTCAGTGCGAGCTGGTAGTGCGCGAGACCGTTGTCGGGTGATTGCTCTATGGCCTTCTGGTAGGCGGTCGCGGCTTGCTGCATCTCATCCTTGTTGAACATCAAGGTGCCCAGGTTATAAAAGGCCATGCCCGATGGGTCCTGCTCTCCCATCCGCTCGTAGGTCTCGCGCTCCTTGTCGGTCTTGCCCATCTTCTTGTAGACGCTGGCCAGCATTCCGTAGTGCTCGATCTTGTCCGGCTCCAGGTCGACAAGCTGGTCGTAGACCTCGGCCGCCTTGGCGTACTGCTCGGTGTCGACGTAAAGCTTCCCCAGGTTCTGCAGCACCGCGGGAGTGTCGGGCACGAGCTCGTTTTCCTGCTCGAAGTAGGGGATCGCCTGCATCAATCGACCCTTCTGGATGTAAAGCGTCCCCAGGTCGAAGTTGAGCCCGACGATCGTCGGATCGAGCTCGTGGGCCTTCTTGAGGGCCGCAGCAGCCCCGGCGAGATCGTTGGTTTTCAGCAGGGCCGCGCCCAGCCATCGCTGGGCGGTCGCATCGTCCGGGTCGTCCGCCACCGCCTTGCGGGCGGGCTCGACGGCGTCCTCCCAGCGACCCTCCTCGATGGCGGCCATGGCCGTTTCCAGCGGGCTGCGCGACGGGGCCGCGGGAGACGGGGCCGCGGGAGACGGGGCCGCGGCGGCCGGGGCCCCCGGCGCGCCCGGGGCGGCCTGGGTCGCCTCCGGCGTCTTGCCCTCGGCGGCCATCTTCTCGGCCCTGAGGCGCTGGAAGACATCGAGGAACTCGCCTTCCTTGGCCATGACGAAATCCACCACGCACTTGCCGTGCGACGCGAGGTCCCTCCTCGACTGCGCGGAGACCGCCACCTTGTGGATGCCCTCCTGCGTCTTGCCGACCATGTAGGTCTCGTCGGTGACCCTCGTGCCGTCGCCGATCTGGGTCAACGCCTTGATCTGGACGATGAGATACCCTTCCAGGGAGGCCTTGATCAGCCAGCCCGGATTGCTGTTCGCCCGCAGGAAATTGTGGGCGTAATGCCCCTTCTTGTTCGTCTTCACCGGCTGGGCGTAGAGGTTCCGGGATTCGTCGTAGAAGGTGATCTTCACGCCACGCAGCGGATTGCCATCCGGGTCGGTGACGGTCCCCTCGCAGCGCTGATTGTTCTCCTGGGCGAACGTCGCGGGAAGAGCGCACAGCATGACGCCGGCGGCGAACACGAGCAACGGCACACAACGCTTTCTCTCTGGTGAACTCATCATGCCTGACCCCCTTGCCGAGGCGAGCTCAACACCGGAAAAGGCCCCCATGTCCCGGCGTCTGTTGATCAATTATATCCGTGCGTTTCAAACTGTTGCAAGAGAAACCGGTCCGCGGATCGAGCCCGGCGTACACCGCGGATCGCCCATGGTCTGAACCGATCGCACATGATGGAGATCCCCATGCCCGATACACCACGCACCGTGGATGCCTCCCGCGTCGAGATGACCGAACTGGTCATGCCCCAGCAGATCAACCCGCTCGGGTCGGTCTTCGGCGGGTGGGTCATGGCCCTGATGGACAAGGCAGCCGCCATGGCCGCCACGCGCCACTGCCGCGGCCCGGTGGCGACGGCTTCCGTCGACAGCATCGACTTTCTCGCCCCGATGAATCTGGGACACATCGTGCGGCTGTCGGCCCAACTGACGCAGGTGTTCTCGACCTCGATGGAAGTCGCCGTGCAGGTCCACTCGGAGGACCCGCGCACCGGCAAGCACGTCAAGACCTGCTCGGCCTACATCACCATGGTATGCCTGGATGCAGCCGGCCGCCCGCGCGAGGCGCCCGCCTTGAGGGTCGCGACCGAGGATGAAAGGGTGCAGGCGCGCGACGCGGCCGAGCGCCGCCGCCTCAGGCTCGACCGCCGCGAGGGATAGACCTCAGACATCCCCCGCGCTACGGATACCCTCGAGAGTGGAGATCCGCGTGAGGAGTCGCGGCAGGTCCTTGCGCCGCGCGTCGATCTGCATCACGACACAGTGGCCGTCGGCCAGCCGCTCGTAGTTCCACGCGCAGATCGACACCTTCGCCTTTTTCAGGATCTCCCGGACCTCGTCGAGAGTCGACCCCGGTCCGTCCGCCACGATCCGGACCTCGGTGCGGCTCTCCCGCGGGCCGCCCCACAGGTGCGAGATCCGGCCGAGGATCCACAAGACGACCAGGATCAGCAAAGTGGTCATCACGGCCAGCCTGTAATACCCGCTGCCGACGGCCAGGCCGATACCGGCGAGGGCCCAGGTCGTCGCGGCCGTGGTCAACCCGGTCACGCCGCCGCGCGCGTGCAGGATCGTGCCCGCGCCGAGGAATCCCACACCGGTGATCACTCCCTGAGCGATCCGCGCGGGATCGGCGACGGTCTCGACGAATTGGTGCGCCACCCGGATCGACAGCATCATCATGAGCGTCGAGCCGACGCAGATGAGGATGTTCGTCCTTAGCCCGGCCGGCTTGTCGGCGGCCTCGCGCTCCAGGCCGATCACGCCCCCCAGGACGACGGCCAGGCCGAGGCGCAGCCCATCCTGCAGGATGAATTCCAGGAAGTTATCCATGATAATCTGTCTCCAATCTAGGCAAGTGCGCGACGCGTGGCAATCGGTCATCCCACGCCGCCCATCAAGGGCTGTCGTGCCATCGCGCAGACGACCCGCAGGAACGGGCCGGCTCCCGCGGACCAGGTCCCATCGGTTCCGCGCGACGTGCCGGGTCCGCGACGTTCCAGGAGGAATGCCATGAACGACAGCAGGACGCCCGGCCGGCGCACGAACGCTCGCGTGCGCATCCACCCGAGCCGGCTCGACTCACGGCGGATATTCTCACGCGAGGCGCGGCGGCTTTCAACCGAAGAAACGAGAAGCTGGAACGAGCGCAACCGCCCGCTCCTGGATCGGTATCAGCTCGACATCGCGGCGATCTCGGTCTTGCCGCTCCCCGTCGATTCGCCGGCGGCAGGCGGCAAGGGCCCTCTCCAGTCCGAGCATCGCGACCGACTGCTCCTGACGAGCGCGCTCGCCGCCCTGGCGGTCTCGGTGGCCGGCCGGGGCGATCTTCTCGCCGTCGACCCGGAACGCCGGGGCGATTTCAAGATACGGATCAAGGAGAACAACGACCGCAACTCCACCGCCGCGATGACCGAGGCGCTGTACGCGCTGTGCGAGGCATCGCCGGACGTGCGGATCCGGATCGCCATCGGCGAAGGGGCACGCACGAAGCCGGGCGAGCGCGGAGGCAACCCCACGCTGTACGGCGGCCAGGTGATCGGGGCAGCCTCTCACGACACCGGCGTGACCGAGTACTCGGTCGCCGTCGATACCGTCGAGGGAACGACCAAGAGCGCGGTTTTCGAGCCTTCCTGCGGGACTCTCCTGTACGTCACCTCCTCGCCCATCGCCGCCGTACCGGACGTTTACTTCGACAAGTGCCAGCTCCGCGGCATCGACGGCATCACGGTCGCCGACCCGCTCGAGCGGATCGTCGAGGCGGCTCGCGACTATCACCATACGTCCGACCTCAATTTCTTCGCGCTCGACCGGCCGCGCCACCCGATCGACCGGATGCTGGCGCTGGGAGCGAACATGCGGCTGGACGACGCCTGCGATGCCTACCCCGCCGTGGCGTCCGGCCTCTTCTGGGGCGTCTTCCCCGACAACCTGCGCCCGCTCGACGGCGTCTGCGCCAACATCGGCGGCGCCGCGGAGATGATCGCCTCGGCGGCCGGGGCGTATTACCTCGGCGTGCGCTCGACGGCGCGATTCTGCGCCTCGCGCATCCCCGCGTGGGAGAAACGGTACGACTTCGGTCCGGGAGAAGAGGAGCACATCCGCGCCAAGGGGTTCGATCCCGCCAGGGTCTACAGGATCGAGGACCTCGTGCCCGACATCGAGCACGCCGATGGGGCCTTCCTCGCCTCCGCGATCGCGGATAACTGGCACATCCCGGGACTCGAAGCGGTCTACGTGGGTGGAAACTTCGCGACCGTGGACACGCTGTTCGTGGGATCGGCCGGCACGGCCGACCTGTACCGGATCACCTTCACCTACCGGCGCCCCCTCGAGGAGACGGCGGCCGGGATGACTCCCGTCCTCACGCGGATTCTTTCCCTGGCCCCGGACGAGATCCCCGGGGCGGTCCGCGCGGCGGTCGCCGATCCGGACCGGTCCCGCCGCTTGCGGCACGAGGTGGCCACGTCCTTTTACATGCACCTCGGGGAGCCGGAAACACCTCAGGAGGAGGACCGCCGCATGCGGCTCGACCTGGAGTCCGCCGGCCGCGCCGAGTCGCCCGAGACGATGCTGTTCCTGCGCGAGATCACCAGCGCGGCGCCGGACTGGTTCAAGCCCCTATGACAGCTTCTTGACGATCTCTCGCGTGAGGACCCGCTCGCGGACCAGGCCCGCGGTCCCCGCCACGGCGAGCTTCTTGAACAGGACCTCGAACTTCGATTCCAGCGCGGCCCGCAGCTCCTTGCGGATCGACTCCGGCACGTCCCAGACCTGCCGCTTGAACGGACCCCACGCCTTCTTGCGGGTCTTGTAATGGAACTGCTCGTCGGTCCAGCCGGGCTTGCGCTCGGAGGCGCACTCGCGATCGGTCCACGCGTACATCTGCTCGCGCAGATCCCCGGGAAATGCAGGGTGATCCAGCACGATGTTCTGAAAATCAGTGGCGAGATGGACCTCCGCGGCGCGCACCCTGGGGAAGTGGTCGAAGGCATCCACCGGCAGCGTGGAGGCGCCGTGCTGCACGGCGCCGGCCATGCCGTACTCGGAACGAGCGATCCGCGAGATCTCCTCCAGGACGTCGAAATCGATCTTCACCTCGGCCACGGTTCCGTCGGGCAGCGGTATCCCCCCGTGCGTGGTCCCGGTCTGGACGCTGATCTTGCTCGGCCCGCGCAGCTTGCCGCCCTTTGAGCGGGCATCGAGCTCCTCCAGAAAGCCATCCATGTAGGCACGGAATTCCTCCGGCGTGGAGTTCTTCTTGCCGACCTCGCCGACCTCCCCGCCGAT
>JBHHZN010000055.1:0-10005 GCA_046758155.1 Acidobacteriota bacterium
CGTAGGTGGTTCAATTCCGCCCCGAGGCACCAACCGGAACTCTTCTCCGCCGGTGCTCGGCGAGCAGCGTGAGCGCCATTCCGAGCATGATGAACGTGCTGTAGTCGAACTCGACGTCGCCGGAAAGTCCGAACACGACGAGGTTGACGAAGAAGGCCTGTATCCCGAGGTTCATCAGGTACGCGAACGTCCGGGTTCGTCCGGCCGTCTTCAGATCGACCTCCATCCGCCGGAGACTCCACCAAGTCGCCAGCAGCATGGCGAGGTAGATCGCCAGGGCGGGTATCCCCATCTGGGCGGCCAGGTCGAGATACATGTTGTGGGCCGGAGCCGCCCTTTTCATCCCGGAGGCGTTGTAGTTCCAGAATTGGGCCACATAGTTCCCCATCCCGACCCCCAGCAGAGGATGATCCCGCGTCATGGCCATCCCCACCCGCATGATCTGGACCCGGTCGACATCCTGGACCTGGTCGATCTTCGAGAAACGCGCGAAAAGCTCCTCGGGCACCATCAGGGCCCCGCTCACCACCAGGATCCCGATCACGCTCACGGCACGCATGTTGTGCGTCAGCTTGAAGAACAGGAACGCCAGCACCACGCACAGGGAGATGAAACCCGAGCGGGACAGGGTCGCCATGATGACGAAGAGATCGACACCGGCCAGGCACAGCAGGGGCAGTTTCAGACGCGCTCGTTTCACCGACAGGAACGCCACCAGGGTCACGACCAGCATCGTGGTCAGCGTGAAGGCCAGCTCGTTGGGATTCTGAACGAGCGCTCCGGTCCGCTCGAAGTTCTGCGACACGGTGATCTTCTCGGCGCCGAAGTAGCCCGCCCGGACGAGCGAAGCCGTGATGAGAAGACCCACGTTGGCGATCATGAACGTCACGAGCAGCCGCTTGATGCCTCGGGACGTGGTCAGGATGGCGCTGACGAGGATGAACATCACCAGCCGGACCAGGAAGAGATTGCGATACTGCTGGAAATTCTCCGGCCCCACGCTCACGCCGGCCAGGATCGAGATCAGGATCCAGATCGCCAGCACCCCCAGGAGCATGTGCTGGGGCGTGCCGATCGGAGGCCGCCGCCCGAGGAAGGCCGCCTGGAACAGGATGGCCCCCAGGACGAGCCCCTCGATGAGAACCGGGGCGGAAAACGGCCCGACACGCGGCATCTCGACCACGTGGGTCAGCCCCACCATGGCGTTGATGACCAGGACGTGCAGGCCGAACTCGGGGCGCATCAGGGTCGCCACGCCCGCGAGAAGGATCGCCAGCCCCAGCGCCACCATCGGGATCGGCAGGCCCAGGATCACCGTGGCCAGCAGCAGGAGTGAACCGAGGCAGGCGATCAGCAGGTGGGGACGCGAGGGGGAGACTCGAGGCGCCCCGTTCACCCCATCAGGTACGTGTAAAAGGGCGTGAACGCCCCGACGACCCGGATCAGCTCATCCGAAAAGCTCGGGTCGTCCGGTGTCGCGTTGTACGGCTTGATCTTCTCCCGGTACTGCCGGCGCGGATCGTCGGGTTCGGTGAAGTACGGGACGAAGAACCGGATCTCGAGGTTGAATCGATGGTGCAGGCGCTCGCTGATCAATTCCTTCATCAGCACATACCAGGATGACGCGGCCTTGAAGTACCTGTTCTCGACGTCTGGGACATCGAAGCCGAAGATGGTATCCACCTTGAAGAGACCCTCACCGTCCTCGACGACCTTCTGTCCTCCCATGTCGTGCCGGTGGCGCAGGTGCACCCACAGCTCGGGGACCTCCTGCCTCAGGCCCCGAAGCATCTCGAGAAACTTCCCCTTCTCGCGCGCCAGCGTGTTGAGGCGCTCCCACTGCCGGGTCTTGGCCCGGTTCGGGACCACCATCGCGATTTCCAGCGCGAAACTGCGAAACGCCGCGGAGAAGTGGCAGTTCTCGTTGTACGCCGCCCCATCGACGTAGTACACGTCCCACGCCTCGTCGGGCAGCGTGCAAACGACGTTGTCACGGTAACGCAGGCGGATTCCGAGCGTCTGCTGATGCATGTTCCGGATCTTCGGGTCCGCGGAAGCCATCAGCTCACGCAACTGCGCGGCCGTCTCCCCGCGGAGCTCGGGATGCTTTTCCGCCCAGACTTTGGTCCCTCTATAGGCTACCGCTGACTCACGAGCCACTGAATATGCCTCCCGAGAACCGCTTCGTTGACGGAATGAGTATCTCTGGCTGTCCGAACGGCTGTGAGTATACCATACCGGGTGTTCCGGTCCCGCCGTCTCAGCGTCCCGGCGTGCGTAGAACCTCCAGGCGACGTTTCGCGTCTCGCACCTGCCGCATGCCGGCCTGCCTTTCACCCCAGAGCCGGACGAACCGCTCGAGCCGCCGGCGGGCCCGTTGCGGATGCCCGAGCGACGCGAGGAGTACCCCCGAGCGATACAGCGCGAGGATGGCGATCGCCGGCTGGTTCAGGCCACGCGAGCCGAGAGCCGAGATCTGATCGAAGATCCGCAGCGCTTCCTCCCGCCGGCCCTGCGCCTGATAGCCTCGGCCAAGGGCGTCCAGGAAGTAGGCATCGACATGGCCCGCGATGCAATCGATCCCGAGGGGCATTTCCAGGGCCCAGGCTTCCCGGAACATCTCGACCGCCCGATCGACGTCGCCGCGGCTCAAGGCGATCTCGCCTATCAGCAGGCGCCGCCATGGCTCCGTCCAACCGGGCCGGGAACGGCGGCGTTCGCGCGCCAGCTCGTCGGCACGGCGCTGCGCCTGGGCGGTGTCTCCAGCCCGCAGGTCGTTCACACCGGCGACGTACTCGATGACCGGCTCGTGCCCGGAAGCGGCGAACGCCTCCTCCGCCTCCACCCATCGGCCCTGCAGGGTCTCGGTGCTGCCCGCCAGCAGCAGGAACAGGGCGCGGCGTGAGGTCTGCCAGGGGGCGGTGAGGAATTCCGGGCCTCGCTCGAAATGCTCGATCGCCTTGGCGAAGTTCCCCCTCCAGACGTCGTTGATCCCGGCATGCAGGTGCGTCAGGATGTTGGCCGCCCGCGTGTTGTTCGACTCCATCTCCGGGTCGTACAGCACCGCGACGTCCTCATTGCGTCCCGACAAGATGAATGCGGGCGCCAGGCCTCGGGCGAAGATGTCTCTCCCCTGCCGGATGATGTTGTCGGCCGCCTCGAGCGCGTCCCCGTATTCGCCGCGGATGATACGGACTCGGCCCACCTCGGCGATGGCGTCGGCCAGGTCCGGATGGCGCGCCCGATACTGCAGCGCTCGCTCCAGCATCCAGTTGTCCATCCGCTTCATCGCGTACGCCTCCTGGAGACGTTGCCTGATGAAGCTTCCTCCCAGGCCCCCTGCGAGGGCCTTTTCCAGGTGGTCGATCACGGAGTTGGGGTCGAACTGGCTGCACGAGCAGGCACTGGTCATTCCTGCGATGAAGTGGAGATCGGGATCGTCGGGCCGGCCCGCGAGCCCCTCCTCGGCCAGCGCGTAAGCACGATCGAGCTCCCCTCGCACGAACGACGTCAACGCCAGGGCGGCTGGCCGGAAGGCCTCCGGCAGTCCATCTCCCCCGCGGCCGCCATGCTCGACGGCCTCCCGCGCCTCGCGCGTCTCCAACAACTGGATATCCGTCAGGGCCAACCGGTACCGCGCCGGCGCGAACTCCGGGTCCAGCGAGGCCGCCAGGCGGTACTGGGCCGCCGCCTCGGCGGGGTCGCTGCGGGCCGCCGCCATTCCTTTCCGGTAATGCTCGAGTACGGCAGGCGAGGATGCCGGCGGGAGCCCCGTCTCGGCCGAGGGGATCGAGAGGCCGTCGGAGGGACCGGAACAGTGCAGCGCCAGGACGGCGGCCAGGACGGCCGCGGCGCCCGAGGCCGTGCCGAGGAGGCCGGGAAGGAAGCTCTTCTCTTTCGCCAGCAGCATAGACATGGTGTTCCAGGGTGGCGCAGGACGCTCGATGTCAGCCCTGCGATTATAATGGTTACTCTGACAGAAGGGGGGAGACTCATGAGGAGACGATCATTCCTGAAAAAGTCCGGCTGGGGCGCCGCCGGCGCGCTGGCCGCTTCGGCGGTACCCAGCGCTGCGACAGCAGGCTCGGCGGCGGACGAGACGATTCGACCGATCGTGCTGATCAGCAAGGGGAAGGTCCGAGCCGCCCGTGCCGCGATGAAACGTCTCACGGCGGGGGCCGACGCGCTCGACGCCGTGATCGCGGCGGTCAACCGCGTCGAGGAGGACCCCGACGATATCACCGTCGGCTACGGCGGCCTGCCCAATGAACGGGGCGTGGTCGAGCTGGATTCCTCCGTGATGCACGGCCCCACGGCCTCGGGTGGGGCGGTGGCGGCCCTGCGCAACATCAAGTACCCCTCGCGTGTGGCTCGCCTGGTCATGGAGCAGACCGATCACATCCTTCTGGTCGGGCAAGGCGCCCTGGAGTTCGCGCGCGCCCAGGGGTTCGCCGAACAGAACCTTTTGACCGAGAAGGCCCGCCGGATCTGGCTGCACTGGAAGCAATCACTCTCGGACAAGGACGACTGGATCGCTCCGCCGGAACCGACCTGGTCGGAGGACGTCAAGCAGTACCTGCGCACATACGGCACGGTTCACTGCAGCGCCGTGGACCGCCAGGGAAACCTGTCGGGGGTGACCTCGACCTCCGGGCTCTTCATGAAAATGCCGGGACGCGTGGGCGATTCGCCGCTCATCGGCTGCGGATTGTACGTCGACAACGACCACGGAGCCTGCGGCTCGACCGGTCGCGGCGAGGCCGTCATCCTGTCGAACGGAAGCCATTCCGTGATCGAACACCTGCGCCGGGGATCGTCTCCGGAGCAAGCCGCGCTCAAGACACTCGAGTGGATAGCGGGTCACAACAGGATCCCCCGCCTGCAGGCCCCCGACGGACGACCGAATTTCAACGTCGTCTTCTACGTGCTGGACAAGAAGGGCCGCCACGCCGCGGCGGCGATCTGGAGCGGACCCCAGTACACGGTGCACGACGGGACGCGGATTCACACCCTGGACGCCGCATGGCTGTACAAGAGGAAATGAGGAGACGACCATGAAACCTCGACGCTCCGTCTACATCGTCGGCGGGGAACACACACCGTTCATAGGCAAACATCATCCCGACTTCATCTGGAAAGGCCATCCCGATTTCGGCAAGAAGCGGAATCCGACCATCCAAGAGCATCTATACCGGGCGACCCTCGGCGCATTGGAGCGATCCGGGGTGCCGGCCGAGATGGTGCAGAAGGGGTTCGTGGGGAACTTCACGGGGGAGATCTTCGTCCAGCAGGGTCACCTCAACGCGATGCTCGCCGGGGCCCACCCATCCTTCGATCTGAAGCCGTTCACGCGCGTGGAGGGCGCCTGCGCCTCCGGCGGCCTGGCGCTGGTGGGCGGCATCGACGCCGTCTGCGCCGGCTATGATGTCGTGCTCGTGACGGGCGTGGAGGTCCAGACCACTCTGTCGGCCCGCGAGGGAGCCGATGCGCTGGCGCGCGCCTCTTGCTACGCCACCGAGCGCGGCCTCGATGATTTCACCTTCCCGTGCATGTTCGCGCGCAGGATGCGGGTCTACTGCGAGAGGTTCTCGTTGACCCCGGCGGACATCGCCCCCGTTGTCGTCAAGGCGTACGAGAACGCCTCGAAGAACCCCAACGCGCACATGCGCGCTTTCAAGATGACGCTGGACCACGCGCGGACCGCCTCCGACAGCAACCCCCAGTTCCTCAAGAACCCCGAGTACAGGGACTGGCTGAAGGTCAGCGACTGCTCGCAGGTCAGCGACGGTGCCTCCGCCGCCGTCCTCATGTCCGAGGAAGGACTGGCGCGCTGCGGCAAACGAGCCGCCGATGCGGTCCAGATCGCCGCCTACGGGCACGCGACGGCGCCGCTTGACGGCGAGCGGGACTTCACCTTCCTGACGACGACCGCGGCCGCCGCCGCCGAAGCGTACCGCGACGCTTGCGTGGGACCGGCCGACATCAATGTCGCCGAGGTCCACGATTGCTTCAGCATCGCCGAGATCCAGATGTACGAGGCGCTCGGATTCGCCGGCCCGGGCAAGGGGTTGGATCTCGTCCTGGACGGCACGGTCACGCTGCAAGGGCGCTTGCCGGTCAACACCGGCGGCGGCCTGATGGCCTTCGGCCACCCCGTAGGGGCGACGGGTGTGAAGCAGGCCGTCGAGATCTACCGCCAGCTCCGCGGTCTCGCGGGAGATTACCAGGTGCCCGGCGACGCCTCGATCGGCCTGGCGGCCAACATGGGCGGTGAAGATCGCACCGCGGTGGTCACGGTCTATCGGGGTTGAGGCGCGGTGTTTGTCGGGCCTCTCTTGGCGCGCAACATCTCGAGACGCTTCGCGAGGCGATCGATTATCTCATCGAGATTCTCGATCTGATGCCTCAGCCGCGCGGCCTCGCTGGCCCTGTCATCGGCCCCACCGGTCGGCACGGGGCCGCCACGCTGGAGCTCGTTCCATCGTCTGCGCGCGATGCGCCTGCGGGCTACCGCGCGGTCATGGAGACGACGGGTCCGGGCGATCTCCTTGTCCAGGACAAGGGGGCTGTCGGCGGGATCGGACCGATCGCCGGCGGTCTCAGCCTGCACGAGCGTCGCATCACCGCGGATGGCGATCGGCCGGCGCGGCCTGTTGGCCGCCGCGGTGCGATCCCAGTCGATCAACTCCTCCTTGATCGTCGCCAGCTGTCCGTTCGGCACGAGCCGAAAGAACGCCTGGAGGCCGCGGATCCTCGGCTTCTCCTGGGCGAAGAACCGATGCCCATCGAGCGTGATCACGGTATAGGGATGCCCGTGACGCGCGGGCGGGACGGCCCGGGCCGGGGCACCACCCAGGATCATCAGGAAGAGCGCGAGCAGGAGGATCGAGGATCTGGCCATCGGCGGCTCCTGTATCGGCGGAGATCTGCGGGGGCGAATATAGGGCGCCCTTGAACGCGCCGGCAAGCCGGTTACAATGCGGCCATGCGAGGTCTGGTTGTCGGGTCTTTATGCATCGCCGTGGCAACGGCCGCGGCCAGCCTGCCCCTCCGGATGGTCGTGGACGGCGCCGGGCGCCGCGTCATTGTCCCCCGCCGGCCCGCGCGGATCGTCTCGATGGCGCCGTCGGTCACCGAGATGCTCTTCGCGCTCGGTGGCGGCGACCGCGTCGTCGGCGTGACCGATTTTTGCGACTATCCTCCCGAGGCCACGGCGAGAACCCACATCGGCGGGATGATCAACCCCGACCTCGAGAGGATCGTCAGTCTCGCGCCCGACCTGGTCGTGGCCAGCACCTCGGGTAACTACCGCGATGCGATCGAGAAGATCGAAGCGTTGGGCATCCCGGCCTACACCATCGACACACCGTCGGTGGAGCGGATCCTGGAGACTCTCGGGACGCTCGGCGACCTGCTGGACACGTCCGACACGGCCGGAAGACTCGTGGCGCGATTGCGGGCAAGGCTCCGGAGCGTGCGGGCCGCTGCGGACGGGACCGCCCGCCCACGGACCCTCTTCGTGCTCGAGTCCGACCCCCTGATCGCCGCCGGCCCCGGTACCTTCCTCGGCGAGGCCCTCGAGATCGCCGGCGCCGAGCTGGCGACCACGGCCTCGAGGTCCCGCTGGGCTCAGTACGACCTGGAGCAGGTGATCCGGATGAAACCGGAGGTCATCCTCACGACCGCGGCCAACCGGGAGTGGTCGCGGCGGATCTTGTCCGCCGACCGCTGGCGTGGCGTCCCTGCGGTGGCGACCGGACGGGTCTTCGTCGTCTCGGATGCGATACAGCATCCCGGCCCGAGGCTCGTGGACGGGATCGAGGAGATCGCGCGGATCCTCAAGGCATCACCCTGACGAAACGGCGCCTCGGCCGGCGCCCGGCGCTCAGGGATCACCGGTATTTGCGGAGAAGGCCGATGACGACCCCCTGGATGGACACCTTCTCACCGGCGAGGGTGATCGGTTTCATCGCGGGGTTGGCCGGCTGCAGGCGAACGTTGCGCCCTTCGCGGTAGAACTTCTTGAGGGTGGTCTCCTCCGCTCCGATGAGGGCCACGACCACCTGGCCGTTTCGCACGCGGGTGCGCTTCTCGACGATGACGAAATCTCCATCGCGGATCTGCTCGTCGATCATCGAATCGCCGCGTACCTGGAGCACGAAGCATTCCCCCGGCCCGACCATGTCCTCCGGAACGGCGATCACCTCTCGCTGCTCGATCGCCTCGATGGGCCCACCCGCCGCGATCCTCCCCGCCAGCGGGAGGCGGATGGCCCGAATGCTCAGGGCCGAAGGCGTCAACTGCAGGGAACGGTTCGCGTTCCATGATTTCCTCACCAGTCCCTTGCGCCGGAGGTTCTCGATGTGCTTGTGGACGGTGGCGGGGGACCTCAGGCCGAAATGCGCCCCGATCTCCATGAGACTCGGAGCGTACCCCTTCTCGTCCAGGAACCTGGTGACGAAATCGAGGATCTGCTTCTGCTTGCGCGTGAGGACCATGGCGGGGCCATGGTAGGTGAAAGTAAAGCAGAAGTCAACGGGCCCTCTGCGTGGCCTGCTGCTGGAGGGAGCCGGTCCTGCCGGACGAGCCTGGCTCGGTGATCAGCTTCAGGTCGCCGCCGATCCACGCCTCCCGGAACGCCGCCACGACGCGCGGGTCGAAGACGATCCCGCTCAGTTCGTTGATGCGCGCGACGGCCGCATCCAGGCGCATCGCCCGCTGGTAGGGCCTGTTGGTCGTCATCGCGTCGAAAGTATCCGCGACCTGCACGATCCGGGCGATCAGCGGGATCTCTTCTCCTTTCAGGTTGTCCGGGTAGCCGCCCCCGCTCCACTTCTCGTGATGACTCCGCATGGCGGGGATGACGTCCTTCATCGCCGGCATCTCGCTCATGATATGAGCGCCCTTGACCGGATGCCTCTTCATGATCTCGAACTCCTTGTCCGTCAGCGCGGCCGGCTTGCGCAGGATGGCGTCCTCGATGCCGATCTTGCCGATATCATGCAGCAATGCCCCCACCGTCACGTTGCGGATCTCGCCGCGCGAGAGGCCGAGCCGCCGGGCGATGACGACCGAATACCGGTTGACCCGGTCGGAGTGGCCGCGCGTGTACGGATCCTTCTCGTCGATGGCCGCCGCGAGGGCCTTGATGGTGCCCAGGAACAACTGGCTGTTCTCCTCGGCTGCCTTTTTGATGCGGTTGATGTAATTGCGGATCTCCTCGGCCATCGAATTGAAGGTGTCGGCGAGCTGGCCGATCTCGCTGTGGCTGTGGACGTCGGCGCGTGTGGTGAAATCCCCGCTGGCGATGCGCCGTGTCCTGTCGACGAGGATCTTGAGGGGACGGGTGATGGCCCCGGCCGACACGATCGCCGAGGTCACGGCCAGGCCAACGGCGAACACCGCCCACTGGTAGACGCTGCGGCGCATCTCCGACACCGAGGCGTACGCGAGGTTGCGGTCCACCAGCACGAAGATCCCCCACCGGTTCGCGGTCGCGGCCCGCGCGCCGAGCAGCTCGTGCGTTTGCATGCCGTCGGGCGCGTCGAACGGGATGATCTCCGCCCCGCTCTTGTCGGCGTTGTAGCGGCGCACGATCTCCAGATGACGGTACCTTGCCTGGGCCATCAGCTCCTCGGGTATCCCGGAGGAAGCGAACAGCACTCCGTTATCATCGAGACCGAACGTGATGTAGTGGGCCGCGAATGAGCCGACACTGCGCTGCCAGACGGGCCCCAGGTCCATCACGGCCGCCAGCACGCCCTGGATCCTCCCCCGGGCCTTCACCGGGATCGCCACGACGACGAACGGACCCGGCCGGTTCCCGGGCTTCGCGCCCCGGGCCGGGCGCCCGATGAACTCCTCGCCCACCATCGCCGTCGCGAAACCCTCGAACAGCGAGGCCGCCAGCGCCTCGCCGTGAGCCCGCGCGCGGTCGCCCGCCTCCAGCACGGTGCCTTCCCGCGACGTGTACCGCAGGAGGGCGAGATCGCCGTCGAGGTACGG
>JBHHZN010000056.1:0-9933 GCA_046758155.1 Acidobacteriota bacterium
GATTCGCGAGCACCATCTCCTGCCCGAGGCGTACGAGATACGACCCCGGGTGGCCGCGGCGATCGCCCGGGCCAGGCGCCGCGGTGGACGTGTCGTCGCGGTGGGCACGACGGTCACACGGGCGCTCGAGGCGAGCGCCACGGGGCAGGGGGGGCTGATCAGGCCGGGCCGAGGTCGCTGCGATCTGTTCATCTATCCCGGCTATCGATTCCGCATCGTGGATTGTCTGTTGACGAATTTTCATCTGCCGCGAACCACGCTGATCATGCTGGTCTGCGCCTTGGCCGGCCGGGAGGCTCTGTTGGCCTCGTACGCGGAGGCCGTCCGGCGCCAGTATAGATTCTATTCATACGGTGACGCCATGCTCATCCACTGATGTCGCCCGGCGCGCGAGACGGCGGCTCGCCGCTCATCTCTCCGGACTCGGCGGCACCGATCCTCATGCTATCATCCTGTCTCATATCGAAGAGGACGTTCTTCCGCCAGGTGCCGATGTCGTTCAGCTTCGAGGTCACACGGTCCGACGCCGGGACCAGCGCCCGCAGAGGGGTGTTGCGCACACCCCACGGGGAGATCGACACGCCGGTCTTCATGCCCGTGGCAACGTACGGCGCCGTGCGGTCTCTCTCACCGGACGAACTGCTCGCAACCGGTTCCCGGCTCCTCCTGGCCAATACCTACCATCTTTACCTGAGGCCGGGAGAGGAGACACTGGACCGGTTCGAGGGGCTTCACCGATTCATCTCCTGGTCGGGGCCGATTCTTACTGACAGCGGAGGATTCCAGGTCTTCAGCCTGGCGGATCTCGGGACAGTGCGCGAGGATGGCGTGGTTTTTCGGTCCCATCTCGATGGGAGCGAGCACCTGCTGACCCCCGAGATCTCCATGCGGATACAGCGGGTGCTGGGTTCCGATATCTGCATGGCTCTGGACGAGTGCCCACCGGCCACCGCCTCGAGGGAGCGAATCGTCAAGGCGATGCAGAGAACGACCGATTGGGCCGTACGGTGCAAGCGGGCCTTCGAGCAGCGAGGGCAATACGAGGAGGGCCGGGCCCTGTTCGGCATCGTGCAGGGCGGTGTCTCGACGGAGCTTCGGCGAGAGCATGCCGCGATGATCGTGGCGGAAGGCTTCCAGGGGTACGCCGTGGGGGGCGTCAGCGTCGGAGAACCACCCGACCAGGTCCTCGCTATCGGGGAACTCATGGGTGGCCTCCTGCCGGCGGATTCGCCCCGTTACATGATGGGGCTGGGCTCCCCGGCGGACCTGGTGCGGCTGATAGGCTATGGATTCGATATGTTCGATTGCGTGATGCCGACCCGTAATGGCCGCAACGGAAAGCTCTTCACGTCGACCGGCGCCCTCAATATCAAGAACCTGGCGTTCAAGCGGGACGCACGGCCGATCGATGAAGACTGCGACTGCTATGCTTGTCGCCGGTTCAGCCGCGCATACCTGCGGCACCTGTTCATGTCGAAGGAGATCCTCGGTCATCGGCTGAATTCGCTCCATAACCTGACCTACTACCAGAGGTTGATGAGTAGCGCGCGTAGGGCGATCGAGCTCGGGGAGTACGCCTGCTGGCGAGATCGTGTGCTCGCTCGGATGAACATCCCGGACCCGCTGGAGCAAGCGCCATGAAGGGTACTGAGGGATCGAAACCGCTGATCTATGTCGCCGATTCCCATCTGACATCCGATGACCCGGAGGTGGATATCTTCATCGACTTCCTGCTAGCGGTGGGTTCGACCGCTGGAACGCTGTGCATCCTCGGGGACCTGTTCAACGTCTGGTTCGGGGAGCGCAAGTTCAGAATGCCGCATCAGGACCGTGTGTTATCGGCGCTGAGCGATCTCGCGCAACAGGGCGTCGTGCTGAAATTCGTGGAAGGCAATCGTGATTTCTCGATCCGACGCAACCATCTCGGGGCACCGTTCACCGACGTGGGGCTGGATTGCGTGGTCGATGAATACGGCGGCCGGCGGATCATCGGCGCGCACGGCGACGAGGTCAATCGCAAGGATCACCAGTACCTGTTCTTGAAAAAAGTCAGCAGGAACCCGGCGATTTATGGATTGTTGCGCCTGCTGCCCGGGCGGTGGGGAATCAAGGTGGGAGAGAGCCTCGAGCGGAAGCTCTCAGGGACGAACCTGCGTCACAAGAGGGAGTTTCCCCTCGAGGAGTGCCGGGAATACTGTGAGGACATGCTCGCGAAAATGGGCGACACGATCGTTCTCGGACATTTCCACGAGCAACGGGAGGTGACGTTTGCCGGGGGGAAGATGTTCATTCTGCCCGCGTGGCGGGACAGTCATCGCTATTTGCTGTTTGAAGGGAACCAAGATCCGCGGTTCGTCGAATTCTCGCCGTGAGGGTCAAGCCGCCGGGGGAGGATGTATCAGAAGCTCCTCGCCTATCTCAACGTAGCGATCGGCGGCCTCCATCAATTCTTTGGACGTCGAGCCGGGGAACGAATACACCTCGACGAGAGGCCCGATGGTCTTGAGACGAACGACCAGGGAGGTAAAGTCCCCATCGCCCGAAGCCAGCACGACGACATCGAGGGTGTCGGCTAGCTGCAGGATGTCGAGCGCGATCTCCATGTCCCAGTCACCTTTCGAGGTGCCGTCCTGCCGGACCCTGAGATCCTTGCGCCGCACCTCGTAGTTCTTCTGCTGGAGCATGGAAAGGAAACTGGACTGGTCGATATCCCGATTCCGGACCACGTAGGCAACGGCCTTGATGAGGCGACGGTCCCGCGTCGCCGATCTCATCAGGGCGCCGAAATCCAGGCGTGCGTCCAGCCCCCGGGCCCCGTAATACATGTTCTGGACATCCACGAACAGGCCGACCCGGCGCGTCGCCCCCTCAGCCTGGCGCGGCCGGCCTGAGCCCTGATCGGGGATCCGCTGGATCGCCGAAAGGATCATTTCGTTCTGACCGGCCAGGTCGCGCAGCGCCCCGTCCATGCTCCGCGTCAAGGCCTCCAGGGCCTGAGCCATCTCGTCCTGCCGGCCCGCGATCCGGTCCAAGAGAAACTCGGTCCAGCGCGGTCGCGCGCCGTCGGCCCCGCCGGTGTCCCGTCCGTGAGCCGCTGGAGCAGGCTCGGTCATCGGCGCCCGGCGCCGATCGGAGCCGAGAGCCGCAGCAGGCGTATCCTGGCCGGTGCCGCAGGCGGTGTTGGGTGTTTTCAGGCGTTCGCCGGGTTGTGATGGTGCGCGGTTCTTGTCGGTCATTGTCCATCCTCAGTCGTGCTGAGGAATCTCGCCACTTGGTCGTGAAACAGCTGCTGTAGCCGGCGGGTGACGGTACCGCATCGACCGGACCCTACGCTGCGGCCGTCGAGTCGGGAGATCGGGAGGATCTCGCGCGTGCTGCTCGTGAGGAATATCTCGCCGGCTTCGAGCAGATCCTCTCGTCGATACATGCCCTCGTGGGACGAGATCCGGGCGGCGCGGGCCAGCTCGAGGACCAGATCCCTGGTCACGCCGCTGAGCAAGCCACACCGGATCGCGGGGGTGTGGAGCTGTCCATCCCTGACGAAGAAGATGTTCGACTGTGTCGCCTCGGCGAGGAAACCGGATGTGTTGAAGAGGATGGCCTCGTCGGCGCCCGCGTCGCGCGCTTCCAGGGCGGCCAGGATGTTGTTGAGGAGGTTGGAGGACTTGATGCGCGGGTCGAGCGCCTCGATGGGGTTGCGGCGCACCGAGGCGATGATCGCCTGGACACCGTGTTCCCGCTGCTCGTCGGTCGGAACGGACAGCGTGCGCAGGAGGATGACGAGATTCGGTGTCGAGCAAATGCCCGGATCGTAGCCGAAGGGCCCGTTACCCCGCGTCACCAAGATCCGGATAGTGAATTCCCCCTTCGTGGGATGGCCGCCGGCTCGCGCCAGGACCCTGCGCGTTTCCCGGGTGAGGTGGTCGCGCGACCAGGGGAGATCGAGCCGGATGGCGGCCGCGGACCGCCGCAGGCGATCCAGATGGGTCGTCATCAGGAAAGGTCTGCGATCGTAGGTGCGGATCGTCTCGTAGACGCTGTCCCCGTACAGGAAACCGTGATCGGTCACGGAGATGCTGGCGCGATCGATGGGGGTGATATGGCCGTTGATATTGGCGAGTTCTGTGCAGTCCATAGTTGGCTCGCAGCGAAACTACCAGATGCGCGAGAGAGGGGTCAAGGAGATGGGGCCCCGGCAACGTCTATGGTAGGATACTGGGAATGTTGGGAGTCGGTGTCGATATCGTTGAAATCGAGCGAGTGCAATCGGTGCCCGGCCGGCGGCGTGCGGCGTTTCTCAGCCGAGTGTTTTTCGAAGGCGAGAGGCGTTACTGCGAATCGCGTCGCGATCCGGCCGGTCATGTCGCGGCGCGCTTTGCGGCCAAGGAGGCCGTGACGAAAGCCCTCGTGGTCCGCCGCGGGATGACAACCCTCTGGCGAGACATCGAGATCCGCCGCGACGAGCGTAGATCTCCGGCGGTCCGCCTGACGGGATGGGCTCAGCAACTGGCCGCCGAACAAGGTGTCTCGCGCTTCGTGATCTCCCTGTCGCACTCTGACACGCATGCCGTGGCGCTGGCCATGGCGGCTTGACGGAGCCACCCGGCAGCATGACGTCTTCACATTTCCCGAGGATTCCCCGTGGTCAGGATGGACGCCGGGCGCGGCGTGGCATCCTCTTGACGATCGCCTTGACCGTGGGCGTCATGGGGATCGAGGTCGTGGGAGGAATCCGGGCGAACAGCCTGGCCCTCCTGTCCGACGCGGGACACATGCTCACGGACGTTTTCGCGTTGCTCCTGGCATTGTTCGCCGTCACGATGTCGCGGCATCCGGCGACGACGCACAAGACGTACGGGTACTATCGAATCGAGATCCTCACGGCCCTCACCAATGGCGTCGTGCTGGTCGCGATATGCCTGGCGATCTTTTACGGCGCGTATGGTCGATTCATCGACCCGGAGCCGGTGGAATCGACGCTGGTGCTGATCGTGGCGTCCATCGGCCTGGTGGCCAACCTGATCGGCATGCGAGTGCTGTCTCGAGCCAGCCGATCGCTCAACGTGAGAACAGCTCACATGCACGTCGTGGCGGATGCGATGTCCTCGGCAGGCGTCATTCTGGCGGGTGTCGTCATCGGGCTGACGTCATGGTACCGGATCGACCCGCTCTTGTCGGTGGGTATCGGTATCATCATTCTCAGGGGTGCCTACCGGCTGCTGCGCGAGACCGTCGACATCCTGCTGGAGGGCACTCCGCATGGTATCGATCCGGAGAGCGTGTGCCGGGCCATCGAGCGGATCGAGGGCATCCAGGGCGTCCACGACCTGCATATCTGGAGCATCACTTCGGGCATGCACGCTTTGTCCGGACACGTTATCCTCGACAGCGTGACCTTTTCGCAATCCGATGCCGTCCTGAACAGCATCAAGGAGATGCTACGCGAGCAGTTCGGTATCGACCACACCACGATCCAGATCGAGTCAGAAAGCTACACGGAAGTCGGGGAGATTCACTGATCCGCGCGAGAGACGGACTCGGCGGTCCGTCAACGATGCCCGAAGAAGGCTCTGTTGCGCGACGCGGCCGGGTACCCGTACGGGCCGTAGCCCCTGACGTGATACCGGGAGAAATGGCGGGCGCCGTAGGGACGATGGTAGAGGATGTAGTGCGAGTACGAGCCGGGAGGACTCAGCGTGTAGCCGTAACCTGCATGCAGGCCGTGGGGGTGATTCGACGGATAAGGGGCGAGAACGAAACCGTCCGCGTGGGACCCCGGCACGAACCCGAATCCTCCCGGGTAGAGGCCGGGATAGATCCCTCCTCCCACCGAGCCGAAGGCGGATGGGCCTTGCCCGAAGTGTTCCGGCTCGGACCGTTCGGGTGGGTAGACATTGACGACCACGGGCGACTCCTCGTTTGCCTCGGTGGTTCGGTAGTCCGATCCTGCCCCGCGTAACTCCTCCGCGGCCCGTGGCGAGGCCGGAGAATCAGGGCGTGGTTCGATGACGTTGCGCGCGGCCGTCTCGGGGATCTCCCCCCCGATGCGCCTTCCTGATCGGTCGAGGTTCGTGATATGCACGATGACGTCACCGTTTTCGTCCACGGTCGTGTAAATCCTGAACGGGGGCGCGACGTCGTTGCCATCCGCGTGGGCGGAGGGATCCGCTCCCTGCGGGGAGGAAACGACCTCCCGCGGCTCATCCGTGTCCCCTTCGGTCGGATCCTGCCCGGACTCGAGGATCGCCTCGAGAAGACTGTCACTGGCGCCGGCCGCCTTCAACTCGAGCAAGGCCTCCACGGTGGGGATGATGCGCGTGCGTGTCGCTGCCAGTTCCTCGAGGATGACCCCCTCGCCGATGTTCGCCTTCAGCAGGGTGATGATGTCGTCCACGGACAGGGGGGCCGCTGCCGGCAGGTCCGCTCCGGCCGCGAGTTGCACGGCGGCGACGACGACGAGGATCGCACAGGCGATTCCCGCCCCCATGAGCCGGGTGCCCTGCTGGGATGACCTCGGAGAATGCATCGGAACCTCTCGGCGGGTTGAGAGCAAACCCATCTGAGTCTACACCGAAAAAGGTGTCTTGGCCAACCGGGTCAGCGCAGTTCGATGATATGGCGGGCGATAAGGCGTTTCATGATGAGCAGAGCCTCGACCTCACCGAGCGGGCTGATGTCGATGATCGACTTGAGATCCCAGGAGCCGTTGATCCGGCTCAGGAGGAACCCTTCCTCCGGCTCCAGTTTCTCCGCGGTCAATTCGCTGAAATCGCGCAGGAGGACAGGCACCTTGTCGGGTCGGAAGGAATCGTCATAAGCGGTCTCCCGGAACCGGTCGGCGGCCGCATCGTACATTTTCTTGATCTCGAGATCGCGGGGTTCGGCGGCGACGGCCTTGCCGAGGAGTTCCACGGCCTTTTCGAGGTGTCCCGCTTCGAGGGCTTCCTTCCCCTTCGAGACGAGCGCATCGGGGGAGGAGAAGAACCGTTCTCGGTCGAGAAGCTCCGTTTGGGGTTCGATCTTCTTGATCAGTTTCACGCAGCCCTTCTCCATCAGGGCGTGCAGGCAGCGGCGGACGGAGAACTCGGAAGCGTGCAGGGTGAGGCAGATATCGGTGATGGTACGCGATCCATCGACGTTCTCCAGGACCGGTCGCAGCAGGGAGGGATCCGAGTCGCCGGGCGGGAGATCCTCCGCCGTCCGGGCCAGGATGCTGCCGGAGGAGCCGAGTTCCTGGCGGGTGTGCCGGAGCTCATCGATCATCGTGAGCCCTTTCAGGAGCACATCGTGCACCTCGAGGGATATCGGCACGAACAACTGCTTGGGCAGATCATCTTCGACGAAGTCGAAGTGGGCGTCCTCCCAGAGGAAGAGACTGAAGATGGTCTCCTCCGCCTTCATCTGGAGAAGCCGGCGCAGGTCGTCCTCCTGGAGCACGCCGACCATGAGCAGGATCCTTCCCAGCAACACCTTGGTGCGAGCCTGTGTTTCCAGGCCCCTACGGAGATCCTCCTCGGAGATCTTCCCATGACTGAGGAGGAACTGGCCGAGCTGTTCCGTGGGATCGTTGGATGCGGATGAGATGATGCGACCCTGCTTGAAATACAGTCGCTTCGTGTGACGCTCCCCACGCACGGATAAAGTTCCGGTTTTCCGGGCGGAGCCCATCCATTGCAGTAACTCCCCCAGGGGGAAGGTGTGCAGTGTGCCCGTCAGTCCCAAGGTGACCTCGGAGGTTTGCCTGTTATGCCGCGGGATCGCGCCCGGCAATGCAGATCGACGGCAGGACAAATATATAGGCGCGCTGCCTGCCACGATCAACGAACCCGAAATCGCCGAATTCGTTGACAATCGACCAGCCGGTTGCCGATAATGCAGCGTCATGGGCTATCGACGTATCGGCGACATCATTGTCGTCCGGCTTCCTGTCGGCGAGGAGGTCACCCAATCCCTGTGCGATATCGCACGCCGAGAACGTTTCCCCGGGGCGGTCCTCGCGGCGCTGGGCGCCGTCAATGACACGACGTTGGCCCTGTACGACCCCGCGACGCGGGAATACAGGCGAACGCGGTTCCGCGAGGATCTCGAGATCGCCTCGATGGTGGGCAACCTCGCCTGGATGGGGGATGAACCGGTCGTGCATGCCCATGGAGTTTTCTCGCGGGTCGATTGCACGACCGTGGCGGGACACGTGATGCGCGCGGTAGTCTCCGTGACGGTGGAGCTCATGCTCACCGTGCTGAAGGAGAGAATCGAGCGCCGGCCGGACGAGAAGGTGGGGCTGAACTTGCTCGATCTGTAGGCCGCCGTGGGGTTCAGGTGTAGGCGGCGATCCCCGTCAGGGCCTCTCCCACGATGAGAAGATGGATGTCGTGGGTTCCCTCGTAGGTCTTGACAGCCTCCAGGTTACACATGTGCCGGCCCACCTGGTACTCGTCATGCGTCCCGTTGGCTCCCAGGATGTCCCGCGCCCGTCTCGCGCATTCCAGGGCGATATTCACGTTGTTCATCTTGGCCATGGAAACCTGCTGGGGCCTGAGGGTGCCGGCGTCCTTCAGCCGCCCGAGTCGCAGGGCGAGGAGCTGGGCCTTCGTGATCTCGGTTCCCATCCACGCGAGTTTTTGCTGGACCAGTTGAAACCCCGCGATGGGGCGGCCGAACTGCGTGCGTGAGCTCGCGTATCGCAAGGCCTCATCGAAGACCGCCTGCGCCGAGCCCACCGCTCCCCAGGCGATCCCGTAACGCGCCTGCGTCAGGCACATCAGCGCGGATTTCAGGCCCGTGGTGCCGGCCAGGATGTTCTCGGCGGGGATCCTGCAGTCCTCGAACGTCAGTTCGGATGTGACCGAAGCCCGCAGCGCGAACTTCCCCTTGATGTCGCGCGTGGAGAACCCCGGAGTTCCCTTCTCCACCAGGAACCCTCTCACTCTGCCGGTTTCCTCCTTCGCCCAGACAACCGCGATATCCGCCAGGGAGCCGTTGGTGATCCAGGATTTCGTCCCGGTCAGAATGAAGCTGTCTCCATCGCGCCTGGCCCTGGTTTCCATCCCACCGGGGTCCGACCCGTGATCCGGCTCGGTCAGCCCGAAACAGCCGATGATCTTGCCGCGGGCCATCTCCGGCAGGTACCTGTTCTTCTGCGCATCGGACCCGAAGGTGAGGATCGGATACATGCAGAGGGCCCCCTGGACGGAGACGAAGGATCGCAGTCCCGAGTCGCCCCGCTCCAGCTCCTGCATGATCAGGCCGTAGGCGGTGTTGTTCAGGCCGGCGCAGCCGTAACCCTCGATGTTCGCCCCCAGCAGTCCCAGGTCGCCCATTTTCGGGACAAGATGGACGGGGAAGGTAGCGTCCCGGTTATGCTGACCGATGATGGGCAAGACTTCCTTGTCGACGAATCCGCGCACGGTATCGCGGATCATCCGCTCCTCGTCGGAAATGAGGTCATCGACCTGGTAGAAATCGATCGCGGTGTACGAGGGCATGCGCGGTTCCCTATGGCTGCGTCCCGGGGAGAGGTCTGGAACAATTTACCAGACCGGCGGTCTGTCCGGCAAACGCATGCCGGTCAGAGGTTCAGCAGCTCGAAGAGGGCGGCGATACCCATGCCGCCCGAGATGCAGAGCGTGGCGACGCCGAGGCGCGCGGATCGGCGCCGCATCTCGTGCAGCAGCGTCACGACCACGCGGGCGCCGCTCGCCCCGATCGGGTGCCCCAGCGCGATGGCCCCGCCATTGACATTGACCCGGTCCATATCCAGACCCAGCTCCTTCGCGCACGCCAGGACCTGGACGGCGAACGCCTCGTTCAGCTCGATGAGATCGACATCACTCAGGTCCACCGTGGTCCGTTTCTGGAGCTCCCGCAAAGCGGCGACGGGACCGATCCCCATGATTTCCGGGTCGACTCCCACCGTCGCGTGGCCGCGCAGGC
>JBHHZN010000057.1:0-9658 GCA_046758155.1 Acidobacteriota bacterium
CTTGTCTTCGCCCTCGACAGGCGTGATCTCGGGCTCCCCTCTCAGCTGGAAGTGCCCGAGCTGGACGATCCGGCGGAGACCAATACGGAATCTGTTCAGATCGAAGAGCTCGCCTTCCTTGATGGGCATTTCCCGCCGAAGAACAAAATCGCGCGTGGTCAGGTTGCCGGCGAACTCGATCTTGTCCAGGTAGTACTGCCGGTCCTCGTTCACCTTGATCGTGATATCCGCTGTCCCATCAGGATGCCGGTCCAGAATTCGATTGGTGGAGACGTAGAAGAACCCCTGCGCCCCGTACTTGGCATCGATGAGCGCCAGCCCGGCCTTCAACCTCGAGTCGTTGAGAATATCGCCTTTCTTGAGAGGAACGACCGCGATGAGGTCATCGGACGGAAACTCGGTGTTGCCCTCCACCTTGATTTCACCGACACGGTATTGCCTTCCCTCGATCACCCGTTGCTCGATGGCCACCCACCTTCGCGACTTGCCTCTCTTGCTAGACGTCTTTTCGCGTACGACCGTCACCTTCGGAGGGGGCAAGTCGATGTCGATGTATCCCCTGTTGTTGTACAGCGTCTCGACCCCCCTGAGGTCGCTGTCCAGCTTGAGAGGTTGATAGATATCCTTCTGCCTGAAACGCGTGAACAATCCGTGTTCCTTGGTGTTTTTCAGGGCCTTCTTCAACCTGCGGTCGCTGAACACCGTGTTACCGGCGAAATTGATCTTCTTGATCCGCGTCTTCGCCCCTTCATTGATCTCGAAGACAACCTCGATGTTGCCGCCGCCCAGCTCCTTGGTCTCGGCCTTGACCTCCGCATCAAGGAATCCCTTCTGATTCAGCAGGACCTTGATGGTCTCCTCGGCCTTTTTGAGAACCGTGTAGTCGACGGGATCGCCGATGGCCACCTGCGCGCTGCGCTGTTCGAGGGCGTCCTCTATCTGGCTTTCCCCCACCACCTTGGTGTTGTCATAGCGAACGGAGGTGACGATGGGTTTCTCCTCGACATGGACGATGATCGCCTTCCCCCCCGCGGTATCCCTGGCTTCGATGGAAAGATTCTTGAAAAGGCCGCGGGCCCAGATGCGCTTGAACTCGTCGCGCAGGACATCCTCATCGTAAGGATCACCCACCTTCACGGTCATCAGGTGCAGTACGGCCGCATCGGAGATTCGGTTGTTTCCTTCGATCAGGATGCGCACGACCGTCGGCGGAGCCTGGGCTCTTGTCCGCCTCGAGCCGACGAAGACCAGCATGCACACCAGCACGCAAATGAACATGCAACGTCTCCGCCGGAGCGGAGTACCGGGTCCGGTCATGGCGCTTTGCATTTTCAGGTGGCTCGCGTCAGCTCCGGCGACTCCCGGAAGGCGAGTTGATCTCCTTCCAGGTACACCTGCACATGACCACAGCCGGGGAACTTGCCTTGGATCAGATCTTCAGAGAGAACATCTTCGATATGGCGCTGAATGGCGCGTCGAAGGGGCCGCGCGCCGTAGGATCGCTCATCCACCGTGGTTTTCAGGAGCCACCGGCAGGCCTCATCGGTCAAGGAGATCTCGAGGCTGCGACTCTTGAGAGTCTCGTTGAGCCTCCCGATCATCAACCGGCATATCTTGAGCAAGTCATCGTCACTGAGCGCGTCGAAGACGATGATCTCGTCGATCCGGTTGAGAAATTCGGGACTGAGGGTTTTCTTGACATCCTGCATCACCACATTCCGATGACGACTGCCCTCCTTGCCGTCCTCTCGGATCAGGAAGCCGGGCCGATGATCGGAATCGATGGCGCTGGAACCGATATTGGATGTCATGATGACGAGAGTATTCTTGAAGTCCACCGCGTCGCCGTAGGCATCCGTGAGCTGGCCGTCCTCGAAGACCTGCAACAGGATGTTCAAGACATCCGGGTGGGCCTTCTCGATCTCATCCAGCAGGATGACGCTGTAAGGCTTGCGCTTGATCCGCTCGGTGAGTTGCCCGCCCTCCTCGTGTCCCACGTATCCCGGAGGAGAACCGATCATCCTGGCGATCGCGTGCTTCTCCATGTACTCGGACATGTCGAACCGCACGAGCGCCGTCTCGTTGCCAAACAGGAAGGCCGCAAGTGTCCGCGCCACCTCGGTCTTGCCCACGCCCGTCGGCCCCAGGAAGATGAACGAACCCATCGGGCGCATCGGGTTTTTCAAGCCGGCGCGTGATCTCCGGATCGCACGAGAGAGGGCCGAGATGGCGGAATGCTGGCCGACGATTCGCTCGTGCAGATACTCCTCCATCTTCATCAGCTTTTGCATCTCTTCTTTTTTGACCGTCGCGAGCGGGATGCCGGTCCATCGAGAGATCACGTCCTCGATATCGGATTTTTCCACCTCGAGGATCATCTGCCCCTCATCCTCGCACTTGCGACGCAGCTCATCACACTGACGCCGAAGCATCATCTCCTCGTCGTGAAACCGCACGGCGCGCTCGAAATCCTTTCTCGCCAGCGCCCTCTTCATGTTCCGGGTAGCCTCTTTGAGCCGGCCCTCGACCTGCTTGACCTCGATGTAGGAGGTTCGTTTTCGGAGTTTGACACGGGCGCCGGCCTCATCGATGACATCGATGGCTTTGTCGGGTAGGAACCGATCGGTGATGTATCGATTCGAGAGATAGACAGCGCTCAATACGGCGTCGTCAGCGTAGCGTACCTGATGAAACCTCTCGTAGCGATCCTTGATTCCCTGCAGGATGTTGATCGTCTCGGCTTCCGAGGGTGGGGCGATCTTGATGGATTGGAAGCGCCTGACGAGCGCCCGATCTTTCTCGATGTACTTGTGGTAGTCACGAGGCGTGGTCGCCCCGATGCACTGGACATCGCCTACGGAAAGAGCCGGCTTGAGGATATTGGCCGCGTCGAGGGAACCCTCGGCCGAGCCGGCCCCGATGAGCGAATGGATCTCATCGATGAATATGATGACGTCCTCGGCGCCGCTCAGCTCACTGATGATCCCCTTGAGTCTTTCCTCGAACTGGCCCCGGTATTTCGTGCCCGCCACGACCAGGGACAAGTCCAGCGATAGGATCCTCTTGTCCACCAGGGATGGTGGGACATCACCTTCGACGATCCGTTGCGACAGCCCCTCGACGATCGCCGTCTTGCCTACTCCCGGCTCACCCAGGAGGACGGGATTGTTTTTCCGGCGCCGCGAGAGGATCTGCACCACGCGCTCCAGCTCGGCCTCGCGCCCGATGAGCGGATCGAACAGTCCGCTTTCGGCGGTGGCGGTCAGGTCCTGGGAGAATTCGTTGAGAAAGGGGGTCTCCTGCTTGCGCTTGGGTACGCCACGTTTCTTGAGGATGGCGATCGTGTCCTCTCGCACGGCGTACAGCTCCATGCCCCTCTCCTGCAGGGCGCGGGCGGCCGTGGAGTGCTCGACACGGAGTAACCCCAGCAGCAGGTGCTCGCTGCCCACGTAGGAATGCAGCAGCCGGTTGGCCTCCTCTTCGGCATACTTGAGCGCCCGCTTTGTTTCTTCGCTGAAGGGGATCTCGACGGACGTGGAGACTTTCTCCCGCGATGGTCCGATATCCTCCAGCTCGGCCCTGAGGGTCTCAAGGGCGATGTTCGAGCGCTGGAACATCTCACGGGTCACCTCCTCGCCTTCCTTCAACAGGCCGAGCAGCAGGTGCTCCGTGCCGATGACCCGGCTCCCCATCTGGCTTGCCTCGTACCGGGCGAGAAACAGGACACGCTTTGCTTTCTCGGTGAACTTCTCGAACATCCGTATCCTTTCAGGGTGCGTTCCCGGCCAGCATCACCGCCCAACGCCCCCAGCCACCTCGAGCCCCGGCCATCGAGTCGCCGCCCTCCCTACCGAGGTGGGCGCCCGTCCGGAGTTCATTCTAGCGTGACCGCCCCGCTATTTCCTGCCGTGGGGGCTCGCCGGTCTTGACGGGTCTCAGGATCCCCTCCCGCAGCTGGAGAACACGGTCGCAGGCCGCCGCAAGCCGCTCGTTGTGGGTTGCAACGACCACCGCGAGCTGCCTCTCCCGCTGGACCGATCGGAGCGTCTCGAAGACACGCCCGGCGGTGCCCGAGTCCAGGTTACCCGTCGGCTCATCGGCCAGCAGGAGGGCTCCCGCGGTCATCAGCGCTCTCGCGATCGCCACACGCTGCTGCTCCCCCCCGGAGAGCTCTCCGGGCAGGTGATCAGCCCGATCAGCCACGCCGAGACTCTCCAGGAACCGAGCTGCCTTGCGCCGCGCGTCGGACGGCGACGCGCGCCCGATCAACCCGGCAATGGCCACATTCTCCAGTGCCGTGAACTCGGGGAGGAGGTGGTGGAACTGAAACACGAACCCGATGCGTGAGCTGCGGAAGCGCGCGAGGTCGTTGAGCGACCCACCGAACACCTCTCTCGCCTCGAACAGATAGGTGCCCGCTTCGGGCCGGTCCAGTGCGCCGAGAAGGTGCAGCAGGGTGCTTTTGCCCACCCCCGACTCGCCCACCACGGCCACCATCTCGCCGCGGGCCACATCCAGGTCCAGCCCCCTCAGGACGTGCAAGGTCTTGTCGCCGCTGCGATACGACCGGCGAAGCCCCGTGACGCGAACCAGCTCACTCATAACGCAGCGCCTCGACCGGATCGAGCCGGGAGGCCTTCCACGCCGGGTAAATCGTCGCGAGAAACGACACCCCCAGCGATGTCAAGGCCACGAGCGTGAAATCGAGCGGCCGCACGTGAAACGGGACATACGGAATGAAATAGACCTCGGCGGGAAGCGGGACCAGCCTGTAGGCGTCCAGCAGCCACGCCGTGCCCAGCCCGATCACACACCCCCCGATCGTCCCCGCCAGTCCGATGAAAACCCCCTGGATCATGAACAGCTGCATGATGCCCCGCGAGGTGCTCCCCATGGAGATCAGCGTCCCGATATCGCGCACCTTCTCCATGACCATCAGCACGAGCGTCGAAACGATGTTCAGCGCCGCCACCGCGACCACGAGACCGATCACCAGGAAAGTCAGCAGTTTCTCGGTTCGCAGGGCGGCGAAAAACGTACGGTTCATCTGGATCATATCGGTGACCGGGAACGACTCACCCAATGTCGATGCGATACGTTCCCGCACGGCCTCGATCGAGGAGACGTCCTGGATCCTCACCTCGATGACCGATGCGACATCTTCAACGCCCATCAAGCGTTCCGCTGTCTCGCGCGAGACAAATGCCCAGCTGGAATCGTAGTCGAAGAAACCCGAGTCGACGATACCGGCAACGCGGAAGGTTCTGCTGCGCGGCGAGATTCCCCACGGCGCAAGACGCACGCGCGGTACGATGATTCTCACCCGCTCGCCCAAGCCCACGCCGAGGTTCCGCGCCAGGTCCTTGCCCAGCGCGATGGGATCGAACTGCTCACCGGGATCGCCCCGCAGATCCATCAGCCGGCCCTGCGTGAACCGTGAGCCGACCTCGGTCACGCCGGGTTCCTCGCGCAGGTCGACCCCTTTCAGGAAAACCGCCGTGCCCGATGGATCGATCTCGGAGACGATCAGCCCATTCTCGAACAAGACAGGCGCTGTCGCGACCACCCCCGGCACCGCGCGAATGCGGTCCTCCAGCGATCGGTAGTCCTTCATCTCCCGCTCGCCCGGAGGACCGAAAACCGTCACGTGCGCGTTCGCCCCCAGGATCCGCGCCCGGATTTCCTGGTGAATGCCGGTGGCAAGCGAGAGGCCGATGATCAAGGCGGCCACCCCGACCGCCACTCCGATCACAGAGATCGTCGTGATCATGCTGATGAAAGTCTGTTTGCGACGGGTCGTCAGGTACCGTGCGGCAAGCATGAACTCGTACCGCCGCATCAGCAGGGCGCTCAATCCCATCTCAGGGGCCGCCCTCCTCAGGGCTCTCCGCCGCCTTGGGCCGCTTCGAGGGTTGTCTGCGCCGGGCGGCCCATGATCCGGATCGCGGCTGACCGTTGGCGAGGTCGTAATTTTCCCATGTGCCGCGCAGCGACTGCCCGTCGGGGGAAAGGTAGGCCGAGAAATCCATCGAACGGCCGAGTCTTGCATCGATGCGGTGGAGGAGCACTTTGCGATCGATCAGGGTTCCGTCGAGGCTGCCCCTGTAGGGGCCGTCCAGGACGTACTGGCCCGTCACGATCGTTCCCGACTGGAACAGCGCGAAAACCCCCTCATCGCCGCTCGGCAGGAGCGTGACGTCCCACACGCCCGTGATCGATTCCCTCTGCGTCGGCAGACTGGCCCTGAGCGTACGGATCTCCCGGGAGAGCAGCGCCATGCGCTCGCGCTGATCCCGGATCTGCTGGCGGAGGCGACGTCCTTCCTCGTGCACCGCCGCTTCAACCTTCTCCGCGGTCAGCAGCCCCGTCTCCTTCTCCTCGATGAGTCCCTCCAAATGCCGCACGTCGATCTCCCCGGTTTCCTCCCGGTGATCCGGCTTCGCCGACGGCCCCTTGGCCATCCGGTATTCGTCGAAGAGCCGGTCGAGCTCGGCGTACAGGGAGATCACGCGCTCGCGCGCCGAGACCCGGTCCCGCCGGTTCGCTTCGTAGCGCGCCTCGAGCTTGTCGAGCATCTTGGTATCGACCGTCAGCTCGGTCTGGAGGTTGAAGAGCGCCACCACGGCGTCTTCGGCTCGCACCAGCTCCTGGGCCTTCGCCCACGAGCCCGCCGCCATCACGACCGCGAAGGCGCAGCACGACACGAGAACGGTGCGTGCCATGGCTCGCCTCATCCCTTCGCCTTCCGGGCGATATCGGTCACCCGTTCGGCGATACGGACAGCGTTGAGCGCGGCCCCCCCCTTGAGATTATCGCAGAAGCACCACAGCGTCGCCCGCTCCGGGTGCTTTCCATCCGGCGCCAGGTCCATCACGGCGATATCTTCGGTTCCCGCGAGGTCGACCGGCGAGAAATCATCGCCATCCTCGACCACGCGCAGGCCGCGCATGGCACCCATCACATTCTTGAGGGCATCATGGTCGACTTTCTCGCGGAAAGTCAGTGTCACGAAAAGAGCATGCCCATGGAAGACCGGGACAAACGACGACGCCAGGCAGACGCTTCCGGGCGCCAATCCCAAGATGCGGCGTGTCTCCTCGCGCACGCGTTCGTCGAAGCCTTCGGCCCGACTCCGGGACACGCTCGTGGATGGCACGACATTGAACGCCAGCTGGCGGCCGAAGACCTCTTTCGGCACGTCGCTGAAGTTCAGGAGGCCGAGCGTCTGCCGATACAGCTCGTCGACGGCCTCCTGCCCGAGGTCGGAGGCCGGCCTCAGGCTGACCGCTTCGATGCGTTGCAGGCGCCCGGCCCTGGCGGCGCTCGCGCCGATCGTCGACAAGTTGTGGGATACGGCATGGGGAGCGGCGATAACCTGCGCGGGGCAACCGCCCGACTTGCCGTTGGCTCCACGAACGATATCGCCGGGGTTGATCTCCGCGTGCACGATCGGGATCTGCGCGCGCTCGCGGGCCGCCCCGGAGAGATCGATCGCCACGAAGCCGTCGCGCGAGGGCCAGTCGAGGTACGGGACAGTCTCCCTGGCCGAACCACACATGAAGGCGATGTCGATTCCGGCGTTCTCCTCCGGGCGGGTCACCACGACCGCCTCGCCCGCGAACTCCCCCAGGGTCCCCTCAGCCCCCTCGTCGAAGAGTTTCACGTCCGCGATGGGGAAAGCCCTTCCTTCCAGCGCGGTCCTGATCTCGCGGGCCAGCAAGGTCAGCGGGCCGAAGAAAGCGATGCGAGCGCCGGCGCCCGTCTCATGCGCCATCCTTGCCTCCCGAGGTTCCCGCCGGCACGGGTTTCTCGATGTCGGCGGGTGATTCCTTCCGAGCGCGCCAGTGGCGGGGCAACACTCCGGAGAGAAGATAGGCGAATCCGCCGAGCATCAGCATCGCCTGGGGATGGAGCGCCACGAGCGCCAGGCCCACCGCCGGCACGAGCAGGTAGACGTACGATCGGCGGCTGCGCATGTCGAAATCCTTGAAGGAGCGGTACTTCAGGCGGCTGACCATCAAGATCGAAACGAGCGCGACCAGCAGGAGCAACATCACGTCCATGAACGGCTCCGGGAACCGGTCCGAAGGATTCGGATCGGCGTAGACGGTTGCGGCGAGGACCCAGGCGGCGGCGGGGATGGGCATGCCGATGAAGTAGCGTCTGTCGATGTTCCTTTTCTGGAGATTGAAACGGGCGAGCCGCAACGCGCCGCAGACCACGAACAGGAACGAAACAGCCCAGCCGATGCGTCCGAACGAGGACAGGGACCAGGAAAAAACGAGCAGGGCCGGCGCCGCCGCGAACGAGACCACGTCAGCGATCGAGTCGAGCTGCAATCCGAATTCGCTCGAGGCCCCGGTGGCCCTCGCCACCCGGCCGTCGAGGGCGTCCAGCAGGGCGGCGACCAGGATCAGCAGCGCGGCCGTTTCGTACTCCCCGAAGGTCGTCCGCACCATCGAGACATACCCGCAAAAGATGTTGCCGACGGTGAACAGGCTCGGCAGGATGTACACACCCCGCCGGGCACCGCGGGGGCGGGATCCTCGGCGCGCGGCGCGTTCCTCCCGGTCTCTCGTCATGGCGTCCTTGCCTCCTCCCGGTAAGCGGCGATGATGGTCAACCCACCGCGCACTTTTTCCCCGACAGTGACCTTCATCTCCACGTTCGGTGGCAGGAAGAGATCGACGCGTGAGCCGAAGGTGATGAACCCGACCTTGTCCCCTTGAGCGACGGTGTCGCCCGCTCGCTTCCAGCAGCGGATGCGGCGGGCAACGGCCCCGGCGATCTGCTTGAATGCCACCGGCCCATTCGCCGTTTCCATGCAGATCAGGTTCTGCTCGTTTCTCTCGCTCGCCTTGTCGCGGAAAGCCGGCAGGAAGGAACCCGCCTGGTAACGGATGCCCGTGATACGTCCGGCGGCGGGCGCACGATTCACATGCACGTTGAAAATGGAGAGAAAAATCGACACTCGGGGCCCGCCAGTCTGGCCGGGGTGCGCGTCCGGGACGATGCCGACGACCCGCCCATCGGCCGGGGACAGGACGTGGCGCTCGTTGACGGCCACCACCCGGGCGGGATCACGGAAAAACCACGCGATGCCCACCGTCACGATGCCCGCGGCCACCGCGTACGCCAGCCCCGCGGCCCAGGCGAGGACGACCGTCAGCAGTATCCCCGCGAACAAGTAGGGCCAAACTTCCTTTACCACTGGTAGCTCCCGGCACCAGGAGTTCGGACTGGAGCGGCGCTCAGTTCCCCTCCCGGGAGCCTGCTCGGACGCCGAACGTCCTGGCGATCTCGGCCATCCGATCCTTCAGTGCGAGCTTCTGCTTCTTCAGCCTGGCGGCCTCGATTCGCTCTGCGTCGGTCAGAAAATGCCTATCGTACAGCCTATCGAGCCGCCTTTCGTAGTCGCGATGCTTGTCCGCCAGTTCCCGGTACTCGGTGTTGTCACGCTCTAGACGCTCCTTGAGGAGGTCCTGGGTGAGGGGCATCGTGGGTCTCCAAGAAGAACCGTTATTTTCTGCAGGAGGACATGGGAACCAAGCTCAGGCATGCCGAGATCATATCACCCTGTTTCAGAGCCTTTCAAGGCCGTGCCCATCACGAGCGCATCCTCGCGGGTGTCAGCGTAGTACCCCCGGCGCGCCGGGCC
>JBHHZN010000058.1:0-9649 GCA_046758155.1 Acidobacteriota bacterium
GATGGTGAAAAGCAGGCCCAGTCGCCCCGCCAGTCGTTCCGCCCGCCCCAGCAGGACGAGGCCCCGTCGCGCCAGGCCCACGAGCACGACGTCGGTCAGGAACTCGAGCAACGCCAGGCCTCCCCCCAGCACCAGGACCAGGTAGGCGAACAGCCCGAGCAGGTCGCGCGGAGCGCTGATCTGCGGCCAGTGGGCGATCGCGACGCCGATCGCCGCCGGGACCGCCAGCAGCGGGCCCCCCAGCATCCCGGCCCGCAGGCTCGCCCTGGCCCCCGTGCGCAGCCAGGCCCATCGCCCCGCCTGGCCGTGGAACAACCAGCCGGAGAACGGTCCCTTCAGGTACCCGAGTCGCCGGAGCTGCTCGCGCAGGGCCTCCAGATCCGCCTCCGGAGGGGACGGGCCGCCTGCGCGCCTCATCGGTCCCGCGTGGCGAGGAACCGGGCGAGGCTCTCGAGGCGAGCGGCCCGGCGGCCGAACGGCGCGAGCGCCTCGATGGCGGTGTCGGTCAGCTCCTCGACGAGCGCGCGCGCGCCCTCGACCCCGCACAGATCGACGAACGTCACCCGGGCGGAGTCGGCTCCGACCGGTTTGCCCGCGGTCCCCGCATCTCCGGTGCGATCGATCAGATCATCGGTGATCTGGAAGGCGAGCCCGAGGTTCTTGGCGAAGACGCCCAGGGCACGCACCTCGGCAGCCGTCGCGCGGGCCACGTGGGCGCCGACCTCGGCGGCGGCGATGAACAGGCTGCCCGTCTTGTGACTGTGGATGTACTCGAGCGTCTCCAGATCGATGGGCACGCGCGAGCCGTCCGCCCGGCGCCGGGCGAGATCCAGGTCGGCCATCTGGCCGCCGATGACTCCGTCGGTGCCGATGGAGGCGGCGATGCGCTGCAGGACGACCGCGCGCGGTCGAGTCTTGATCGCGTCTCGTTCGCCGTCGCCGGCCAGCACGAGGAAGGCCAGATCGAGAAGACCGATGGCGGCCAGGATCGTCGTCGCCTCGCCGAACGCGACATGGCACGACGGCTTGCCCCGCCGGGTCGCGGCGTCATCCATGCACGGCAGGTCGTCGAGGATCAGCGAGCTGGCATGGACCATCTCGATGGCGCAGGCGAACGGCAACAACCGATCGCGCTCGACCCTGTACGCTTCGCCCACGGCCAGCATGAGCATCGGGCGGACGCGTTTGCCCGGCGACAGCAGCGCGTACGCCATCGCCTCGTGCACGGCGCCCGCCAGGCGATGCCGTTGCGGGAGCATGCGCGGCAGCGCCGCGTCGATCCGCTTGCGTGCATCGACCATCCAGGAACGCAGGCCTCTGCCGCCGGCCGAGACGGCGGACAGCTTGGTCATCTCTCAACCTCCTCACTCGATGGCGCCGTCAGGGGGAATATATCGCCCCGGCAGGCCCCGTCACCCGCGGGGCCGTGGCGGGGCGAAATACCGCGCCACCGCCTCGGCGACCCGGCGCCCGACCACCGGCTGCATCCGAGCCCGGCTGGCCGCCTTCACGGAAGAGACCGTCCCGAAGGCCCGCAGCAACTTGCGCGCCGATCGCTCCCCCACGCCGGGGATCGCGGTGAGAGACGACTTGATGGTGCGCTTGCGCCGCAACGAACGATGATACGTGATGGCGAACCGGTGCGCCTCATCCCGCACGCTCTGGACCAGTCGAAGAACCGGAGAATCTCTCGCGATGACGATCGGATCGGCCCGGCCCGCGACGAAGAGAACCTCCTCCTTCTTGGCCAGCGCCGCCGCCGGCACCGAGCGGATCCCGAGCGCCTCGAGCGCCCGCAGGGCCGCGCCGAGCTGCCCCTTGCCCCCATCGATCAGGATCAGGCCGGGCAGGTTCCACCCCTCCCGCAGGACGCGCGCGTAGCGCCGCTGCACGACCTCCCGCATGGACGCGCAGTCATCGATCCCCTGCACCGTCCTGATCCGGAAGCGGCGGTAGTCGGCGCGCCGGGATCGGCCCCCCTCGAAGACCACCATCGAGGCCACCGTCTGCGCTCCCTGAATGTGCGAGATGTCGAAACACTCGATGCGGTTGGGCGTCTCGCGAAGGCCCAGCGTCTCTTGCAGCGACTCCAGGGTCTGAAGGCCGTAGGAACCCTGCGACCGGAACCGGCTCTCGAACGCCAGCCGGGCGTTCTTCAGGACCAGGTCCAGGAACTTCGCCTTGCCGCCGCGGCGCGGCAGGTGGATGCGCGCCGGAGCCAGCCAGCTCTCGATGAGATCCTTGTCGGCGGGCTCGACCGGAACATAGATCTCGCGCGGGACATCGTCGCGGCCGGCGTAGTAAAGCTGCAAGAGCTCCGACAGGAACAGGGTCTCTTCCTCCTCGACGGCCTCGAAGGTGAACTCCCTGCGCGCCTGCACCAGCCCGCGGCGCATGCAGAAGACCTGCAGGACCGCGCGGCGGCCTTCCCGGTACACCTGGAAATAATCCTGCTCCTCCAGCCCCACGCTCGAGATCTTCTGTTTCTGGGCGAACGATGCGATGGTGCGGATCTGGTCACGGTACGCCGCGGCGAGCTCGTACTCGCGACAGGACGAGGCTCGCTGCATTTTCTCCCGCAGGCTCGCGAGCAGCGGGTCGTTCCTGCCCTCGAGAAACAACCGCGCGTCCTTGACCGCCTGCCGGTAGGTGTCGCGGTCGGCGAGGCCGGCGCACGGCCCGGCGCACTGGCCTATCTGATGGTACAGGCAAGGCCGCGGGCGGCTCCCGTCGAGCCGCTCATGGCAGACGGCCACCTGGAAAAAACGCGCGACCATCTTCAGGGCTCGCCGGGCGTGGGACGCGGGAAGGTAGGGGCCGAAATAAAGGCTGCCGTCGCGCTTGGCCCTGCGGACCATCACGACACGCGGGAAGTCATCCTGCAGGGTCATCTTCAGGAACGGGAAATTCTTGTCGTCGCGCAGCAGAGTGTTGAAGCGCGGCTGTTCCTTCTTGATCAGGTTGTTTTCGAGGATCAGCGCCTCGACCTCGGAATCGGTGAGGATGACGTCGAGATCGACCGTCTCCTCGAGCATCCTGGCGATCTTGGGGGACACGGCGTGGCCGCGTTGAAAATAGCTGCGCACCCTGTCGCGCAGCCTCCGCGCCTTGCCGATGTACAAGGAGTCGCCATCGCCGTCGAGGAATCGGTAAACACCCGGACTGCGCGGAACCGAGGCGGCCCGCTCGGCGAGCCTCGCGCGCGTCGCCGTCATGGATCTCACCGTCTCCTGCGCGCGCGCCATGGCATCACCCGAAGATCACGCACTTCTTGAGGTCCCCGATCCGGTCCCGCACGGCCGCCGCCTCCTCGAAGTCCAGCCTCGCGGCGGCCTTTTCCATTCGCTCCTCGAGGCGCCGGATCTCCTCCTCCACCTGCTCGACCGAACCGAACCGTTCGAGATCGCGGTTCTGCGGGGAGTCGCTCTCTTGCGCCAGACTCTCGACGTAGTCCGCATCGCACATCTCGGTCAGCGGATCCGCGATAGACTTGACAATGCTCCGGGGGGTTATCCCCCGCGCTTCGTTGTACTCCTCCTGCAGCCGGCGGCGCCTGCTCGTCTCCTCGATGGCCGCCCGCATCGATCGGGTGACGCGATCGGCGAACAGCATGGCGCATCCGCGCACATGCCGCGCCGCGCGGCCCATGGTCTGGATCAGCGAGCCGGTCGATCGCAGGAAGCCCTCCTTGTCCGCGTCGAGGATCGCCACCAAGCTCACCTCGGGCAGATCGAGGCCCTCCCGCAGCAGGTTTACGCCGATCAGAACATCGAAGCAACCCCGGCGGAGGTCCCTGATCAGCCTCACGCGCTCCAGCGTGTCGATATCCGAATGGAGATATTCGACTTTCAGCCCGACTTCGCGGTAATACTCCGTGAGGTTTTCGGCCATGCGTTTGGTCAGAGTGGTCACCAGCACGCGCTCCCGGGACGCGATCCTCTTGCGGATCTCCTCGAGCAGATCGTCGACCTGCGACGCGACCGGCCGGATGACGACCTCCGGATCCATCAGCCCCGTCGGCCGGATGATCTGCTCCACGACGACACCCCCCGACGCCTGCAGCTCGTACTCGCCGGGCGTCGCGGAGACGTAGATCGCCTGGCCGATGCGCGCCTGCGCCTCCTCGAAAGTCAGCGGCCGGTTGTCGAGGGCCGAGGGCAACCGGAATCCATGCTCGACGAGGACCTCCTTCCTGGCCCTGTCCCCGCGGTACATGCCCCGCAACTGCGGGATCGTCACGTGGCTCTCGTCGATGATGACGAGCGCGTCGCGCGGCAGGTAATCCATCAGCGTGGGAGGCGCTTCGCCTCGGGCCCGCCCCGTCAGATGGCGCGAGTAATTCTCGATGCCCTGGCAGTACCCGATCTCCTCGAGCATTTCCAGATCGAACAACGTCCGCCGGGAAAGGCGCTGGGCCTCCAGCAACTTCCCCTTCGCCTCCATCTCCGCCAGACGTTCCTGCAGCTCGGCCCGGATGCTCTCGAGCGCCCGGCGCCTCTCTTCGGGCGGCGTCACGTAGTGGGTCGAGGGATAGATCGGCACGCGCGCCAGAGGCTCCAGCACGACGCCGCGCAGCGGATCGATCACCGACAGGGCCTCCACTTCGTCGCCGAACAGCTCGATGCGCACGGCCCGATCGTCGTAGGCGGGCCAGATCTCGATCACGTCCCCCCGGACACGGAACGACCCGCGCTGGAGCTCGTGGGGCCTGCGCGCGTACTGGATCTCGACGAGGCGCCGCAGGAGGTCTTCCCGGGCGATCCGGTCGCCGCGCTGAACCATGAGGAGCATGCCCTGGTACGCTTCCGGAGAACCGAGACCGAAGATGCAGGAGACCGACGCCACGACCACCACGTCCCGGCGCTCGAACATCGAGCGGGTGGCGGAATGCCGCAGGCGATCGATGTCGTCGTTGATGGTCGCTTCCTTCTCGATATACGTGTCCGTGGTCGGAACGTACGCCTCCGGCTGGTAATAGTCGTAGTACGACACGAAGTACTCCACGGCGGCCTCCGGGAAAAAGCCCCGAAACTCCTGGTACAACTGCGCCGCCAGGGTCTTGTTGTGTGCCATGACGAGGGTGGGTCGATTGACCTCCTCGAGGATCTTGGCGACGGTGAAGGTCTTCCCCGATCCGGTGACGCCCAGGAGAACCTGATGAGGGACCCCTTCGCGCAGCCCCCGCGCCAGCTCGGCGATGGCGCGGGGCTGATCGCCGGTGGGTTCGAACGGGCTCGCCAGCCGGAAGGGCGCATCGCCGCGCGGCACCATCGGCCCCCGGCTGGGCATCCGCCTCCTGCCGGCCGAGCCCCGGGCGTCCGGCCCGCCACGGCCGAGGGGGCGTCGTCTGCGGGACGGCTTCACCGCACTCCCCGATAGCGACGAGACAGCCGCTCGGGATCGGCGCCGGCCCGGTACGCCAGCCTGAGCCAGGTCATCCTGGCGCACGTGCGTGCCACCCCTCCTGACAGGAACCGGCGCGCCGATGTCCTGATCCGCTCCGGCCGCAGCGACGTCGCTCCCGCCCGTCGCATCCTTCTCGCGAATTCGAGATCCTCCATGAGCGACATGGCGCGGAAGCCGTTCATCCTCTCGAACAGGTCGCGCCGGATGAAGATCGCCTGATCTCCGAAGTAAACGCGGGCCAGGCGTGAGCGCAGGTTGACGTACGCGGAGACGAGCCGCAGGCGCGGATCCCGCTCGATGAACCGGTGCACGAAGGCGCCGCCCACATACCCCTCGTCGATGGCGCTCGCCGCGGAGAGGATCGCCGCGGGTGGCAGGAGGGTATCGGCATGGAGGAACATGAGAATGCCTCCTCGGGCCTGTGCGGCCCCGGCGTTCATCTGGACCGCCCGGCCCGCCCTCGAGCGCAGGAGCCGGACGGCAACGCCGGAGTCGCGAAACCGTGGCGCGAGATCTTGCACCGCGCGGACGGTCTCATCGCGGCTGCCTCCGTCCACGACGAGGATCTCGGCCAGGCCGTCCTGGCCGCTGAGTCTCTCCAGACACAGTGGAAGCAGGCGCGCCTCATTCAGTGTCGGAATGATGACGGAGACAGGCGCGGGATGCATGAACCTTTACAGAAGATATTGAGGAAACTATACTTTACGCGCCCCGATTATAATCAGGGAGCCCATGCCGATCAAACGGGATCACCCATTCCCCACCCTTTTTCCGAGCCTTGCGGTTCCACGCTGGGTCGTTTTCGCCTCCTTCGGCGTGGCCGTGATAGCCGGCGTCCTCGGGGCCGTGGCCGGGTCGTTTCTGAACGCCGACCTGCCCGACGTGCGCGCCCTGGAGGATTACCAGCCGCCGACCATAAGCCAGATCCTGGCGTATGACGGCCGGGTCGTCCAGCAGTTCGCTGAGCAGCGGAGGATCCTCGTCCCGCTGCACCGCATCAGCCGGAGCCTCCAGAACGCCGTCATCGCCGTGGAGGACGCGAATTTCCAGAACCATGTCGGCGTGGACCCGATGGCGATCCTGCGGGCCGTCCTGCGCGACCTGCGCGAGGGGCGGTGGGCGGAAGGCGGCAGCACGTTGACCCAGCAGCTCGCCAAGATCCTCTTTCTCAAACCCGAGAAGACCATCCGCAGAAAGCTCCAGGAAGCGTTGCTCGCGATGCACATCGAGAAGACCTACACGAAGGAGGAGATCCTCGCCTTCTACCTCAACCAGATCTACATGGGACATGGCCGCTACGGCGTCGAGGCCGCCGCGCGGTTTTACTTCGGCCGCTCCGCCTCCGATCTCGGCCTCTCTCAGGCGGCGCTGCTCGCCGGTCTCATCCAGCGTCCCGAATCGTACTCACCGATCAGGCATCCGCAGCGCGCCACGCGCCGGCGCAACAAGGTCTTGAAGCGCATGCTCGCCGAAGGCTACATCTCGCCGGATGCGGCCAAGAGCGCGGCCGCCGAGCCGGTGCAGGTGATCCGGCACGCGGCCCACGGGGAGACGGCCCCGTACTTCGCGGAGGAGATCCGCAAGACGCTCGTGCAACGCTACGGCGCCGACGCTCTTCTTCGCGAGGGACTGATCATCAAGACGGGGCTGGACCTCGATCTGCAGGAGGCCGCCAACCGCGCCCTGTCCCGCGGTCTGCGTGACCTGGACAAGAGGAGAGGATTCCGCCGGCCGGCGACCAACATCCTGCGAGACGGCCTGGGGACGCTCGAGACCTATCAACATCCCGGCTGGGAGAAGAACCTCACCCGCGGCGACCTCGTCACCGGTCTCGTGATGGACGTCGTGCCCGATTCCGCGACGATCCGCGTGGGGCTGAGATTCGCCGAGATCTCCCCTTCCGACGCCGAGTGGACCGAGACGCGGGACCTGACCGAGCTGCTGTCGCCGGGCGACCTCACGCTCTTCGAGATAAAGGATCTCGACGAGACCAGCATGAAGCTGGCCCTGGATCAGGAGCCGCTGGTCCAGGGCGCGGTGGTCGCGATGGATCCACGCACCGGCGATATCAAGGCGATGGTGGGCGGGTTCGACTTCGATACCAGCCAGTTCGACCGGGCCGTGCAGGCGAAACGCCAGTCCGGATCCGCCTTCAAGCCTTTCATTTACGCCGCCGCCATCGCGGCCGGATACCGTCCCTCGGATCTCCTCTTCGACCAGCCCACCGTGTTCGTCAACTCCTCCACCGGAGAGACCTACCAGCCGGAGAACTACAGCCGCCGCTACCACGGCGTCCTGACGATGCGCAGAGCGCTCGAGGAATCGATAAACATCCCGACCGTGGAGCTGTTGAACCGTATCGGTTACCGGAGGACGGTGAACTTCGCGCGCCGCCTCGGATTCTCCTCGCAGCTTTATCCGTACCCATCCCTGGCCCTGGGCAGCTCCGAGGTGACGCTGCTGGAGCTCACCACGGCCTACGGGGTCTTCCCCGCGGGGGGGATCTTATCGAAGCCCAGGTACTTCAAGGAGATCCGCGACCGCGACGGCAATGTCCTCGAACAGGTCAAGAGGGAGCGCAAGGAGGTCCTGCGCGCCGACGTGGCCGCCGTCATGGTGTCGATGATGCGCGGTGTCATCCAGAGGGGCACCGGCCGTGCCGCCTCCCGGCTGGAGGCTCCGCTGGCGGGCAAGACCGGCACGACCGATGACTACACGGATGCCTGGTTCATCGGCTACAGCCCCTCTCTGACACTGGGCGTCTGGGTGGGCCATGATCAGAAAGTGACGCTGGGACCGAAGGAGACCGGAGCCCGGGCGGCGCTGCCGATCTGGGTCGAGGTCATGAACGCCTACCTGGAGACGCACGGCCCCGAGGAGTTCCCCACCGGTCAAGGCGTCGTGACCCTGCCGGTGGATGCCGACACAGGGTTGCGTGTCGCGCCCGAGGCCGGGTGCCACAACATCATCATGGAAACCTTCATCAAGGGGACCGAGATCGAGCGGCCCTGCACGGCCGCCGCTCACTTGCGATTGAGTCTTCCCTACTACCTGCAACGCTACCCGATCTCGGGCTCGCGCCTCGCCATCGGCAAGGTCGAGCTCGCGCGATTGCTGCGCGAAAACCCCTTCGATCTCGACCTGTTCGGCAGGAGCCTCGACGTCACGATGACGGCGACGGGATCCCGGATGGTGCAGCTCACCAGCCGCGACCCGCTCGGCGGCGAGCTGACCTGGGGGGTGTTTCATTTCCCCACGCCCAGCCCATCCCCCGACGAGGATGAACTGGAAAACCACCAACTGCTGCCCTCCGATCTCCCGCCGATCGACACGAGCGATACGCCGTATCTCGGTCTCGACGCCCGTACCGCCGCCATCATCGAGATACAGCGACGCTAGCCTGAGATGTTCCCTGCCCACGCCCTCGCCGATGTCCGTTGCGCGGCTCAGCGATACACATCCCGACGGTGGCCGACCTTGAAGATGTCGACCACGCCACCGGTGTCATCGACCTTGTAGACGATTCGGTAGCGTCCTTGGCGCACCCGGTACCGCTCCTCATGACCCACCAGTTTCTCGCACCCCCGTGGCCGGGGATCGTCCCCGAGATCCTCGATGCGGCGGACGATCCGCCGGCGTTCCTTCTTCGGCGAGATCGCCTCGATTTCCTTGATCGCGGACGTCTTGATGCGGACGCTATATCGCGCCACGCTGCCTCAGCCGCTTCACGACGTCCTCGAACCGGACACTTCTTTCCCGGGCCCGCTCCTCGAATGCGGCCAAGTCCTCCGCGTCCTCGGCCAGACTCAGCTTGACGGCCTCATTTACCAGCTCCGACACGGAGCGATCGCCCTCCGCGGCTTTCAGACGAAGGGCCCGGTGGATCCGGGGATCGAAGTATACCGTCGCCCTCTTCGATTCCTCGTTCATGCTGCTCAATATAGCGCTCTAACGTCAAAACGTCCACGCGGGGGATGGGGACAGGCTATCTTGTCGGTCCCGCCGGAGGCGACCAGAAGCTCCCGCACCGGTATGGCCACCCCCCCGTGGCCCATGGCCGGAGGACAACCCGGACCCGACCAAAAAGCAGCTTGTCCCCCGTTTCCTTCCTCCGATCTCCCGCCGATCGACACGAGCGATACGCCGCATGGTGGTGCGGAGACTGTTGTCGCGGGAGGTGTGGGGAGACGTCATTTTGAGTGTTCAGGATGCGTTGCGGGTTTTTTCAGGTGTGACTCAGTAG
>JBHHZN010000059.1:0-9564 GCA_046758155.1 Acidobacteriota bacterium
GTGGCGCGCCTGGCAGGATTCGAACCTGCGACCCACGGCTTAGAAGGCCGTTGCTCTATCCCCTGAGCTACAGGCGCGTGGGATGGATCCTACTACAGAGGCGGGAGTTACTGTTACGCGGCAGGGCAGCGTCTCATCCTGTCGGCGCGCCGCGGAGATGTCGAGACCGGGGATGGGACGGGGAGCATCGCCGGCGGCGTGGATGACGAGATCGGCCTCGAGGTTTTCGTTCCTCCGTTCACGGATCTCGTGCAAAGCGAGCTCTGCGAGAAGCACGCGGAGGGACTCGCCGGCGCCCGCGCCGCGCTGGCTGCCGGCCAGGCGGGTCTGGACGAGCCGGCGGTCCCCCACCCACGGCTTGCAGTGTCGCTGATCATCATCGCCCTCGTCGCCATCGGTCTGGTGGCCGAGATCCGGCAGCTTTCCCGCCCCGTAGGACCCGGCTCCGCGCCGAGGTGGACAGGCGGAACCACGTGAACGCCTTGCTCCAGGAGGAGCTCTGCATCGAAGATGCCCGGATGCCGCGCGTTCTGCCCCATCGCCGTCCTCCTTGTTCTCTGCGTGTTCAGAACTGGCCGGTCTCTGGCAACAAGCCGGACTCTCGGATGCTGTGCGGTTTCCTCGGCCGCACGGCCCGACGAGTCCGAGCAGTGCCTCCCTACCTCGTGAGCCACGGTTGCCGGCCGCGACTCCGCGCTCCACGAGCAGCCTGCATAACGTGTCGAGGGCGCTGGTGCTCTCCGTCGACGCCCGGTCGACAGTGTGGTGGCCTCGTGCAGCAGCTTCACGGTGGATCATCCGTGTGAGCCGGGTGAGCTTTACATTCCAGGCAGGGACGCTTCCGCTCCATGACGGATGAACAAGTCGAGCAGATCCACGCGAATGCCAACGCCCGCTGGCATGTCCTCGCGAACCGGGTCCAGCATCGGATCTGATCCACTGCCATCGCCGGCCTCGCTGATCGGATCACCCAGGGGAGCAGGCACGCTCTGTGCCGAGGCAAGGACTCTGAGTCATTTCACCAGATGAGCGACATCTGCCACAGGATCCTTCCCGCCCACCGAGGTGAGAGAGCAGTGCCACAGTGGCTTGTCGAGTAAACCATCCATGGCACATGTCTTGCGCTTCACGATCCGCGAGAGATGCCATTGTCGCCTCCCGTGGTGAGGAGTGTGTCCAGAAGGAGACGCATCCGGTGGCCCGGTCGAAGGCTAACACCGGATGAATCCGAGACTGGAGTGAACGGTCTGGATGAGAAGGAGAGCAAGGTGAAGGCACAAGGGGTTCTTCGTCCAGCGATATGGGTTGGGGGATTGGGTGTGATCTTCGCGGGATTCGGATTCGTGCCGGACGTGCAGGCCATGCCGAATTTCGCCAGGCAGTATGGGTATACATGCAATGTCTGTCATACCATTGTGCCGCGTCTGAACAAGACAGGGTACGATTTCCGGCGGGCCGGGTTCCGGATGCCCGACGAGATCGGGGAACGGCGAGATTTCGAGGGAGATCGCGAGACAGCGGATTTCAAAGGTGCTAACTATTTCAGCGCAAGAATTCAGGCGAATCTTTCATGGCTCAACCGAGATCACACGAATAGCACCGGCGCGTATGATCCGAATGGCGGAACGACGAACAACAACAGCATCGAGTTCAAGGAATTCACGATCTATCCGCTGACAGGTGGTTTTCTGGGGAATTGGGCCGCCGAGAGTGAGATCAGCGGCTCCACTGACGAGATCGAGGTGGAAAACGCCTATGTCCGCTACGCGAGAGGGAATTCGAACGCTTACTGGCAGGCGCGATTGGGGATATTCCATCCTTTCGAAGGCTACGGGGCGTCTGATCGCCCGATCTCCATCTCCCGTCCCCTGATCCAGAGTGCGGGCACCGTCACCGCGAACGGCGACGAGAATGGATGGCATCCCTGGGGCTTTGACCAGGCCGGGATCGAGAGCGGATTCGCCATGGGTGACACTTCCGTTTCGGTGGCGGCTTTCAACGGTCTGATAGAGAACGCGGAGGATCCGGCGCAGGGAGGAGATTTGGAGAAAGCAGCCGGTAGTCCGAGCGAAAACGACAAGGACTATCAGCTGTTCGTCAATCAGTTCTTCGGTGAATCGGAAGCCGCGATCTCACTTTACTATTACGACGGTCGAATTTCTCTCGGGAACACCATATTGTCCCTGAATCGGTTCCGTCGCGCGGCTCTGTACGGCTCCTTACCTCTGGGGAAGGTGAATCTGCTCGGCGCATACAGCTGGGGTCAAGATCGGGATGCGGTAACGCGAACCACCGCGGAGAATGACGGCTGGTTCCTCGAGGTGGATGGATACCTCTCTGAAACCTTGGGTATCGGTGCGCGCTACGATCAGTTCGACCCATCAGATCTGATTGATAACAACAACATCAGCGCGGTGTCGGTATTCCTCAACATGCCCGCCAACAACGGCCTCCAGTGGATCGCCGAGTACAAGCACAAGCGGACCGAGCATCCAATGGACCCAGATCAGGAAGAGGACAGTGTGAACGTGCGAACGATCTTCATCTGGTAGATCCGGGTTAGTTTGCCCGGATCGTCTCCAGCCTTGTCCGCGGAGTAGTCCTCCCTCCGCGGACGAGGTACTCTTGGGGGCCGAGTCGGGAGTGGACACGCTGCGAGAACAACTCGGCGGATTTGACGGTTCCGTTGTGGCCTGATCCTCCGCTCTCTGATCTTGCCTACGGGCCAGGATACGTTTCTGGTAGTCGGCCGAGCCTTCGGCGTCACGGCCCGACCAGTGCCCGTGGATCAGGGCCTGGGCGTGCAGACCGAGTGAGTCGTGAAGTTGGTGGATCCATCTCTCGTCGAATGCAATCGGGGCGCAGGGGTTGTCTGGCAGCATGGCCATGGAGACCTCGTTGTAGTCGTTAAGCAGGACAGCAACAGGCCACCGGGCCTGAGCACTCGTTGGTTCCATGGTCTTGGGCGGTCCGCCGGCGGCGACTCGGAGTCTCGCTGATCATCATCGCCCTGGTGGCCATCGGGCTGGTGGCCAAGATATCCGGCAGCTTTTCCGCCCCAGAGGCGCCGCGTGAGCCTGCCCAACGAGCCCCGGGTGTGTTTTCCGACCCATCCGACCCGCAACCTGGGCCCTTTCCCTCAAGATGCTCTCGGCCTCGCCGCACGTAAGTATCCATCATGAAAAGAGATATGTGCGTGTTTCCCCTGGCACGGAAATTGCCCTCTTAGCATGGTGAGGGATCGAGAAAGTAAAGAGGAGGACGCGTGTGAGGTGTTTGCAGAGGACCGATCTCCGTCCGCTCCGGGTGATCATGGCGTCGATCCTGCTCGCCTTGCTCGCCGTCGTGTCCCCCGCGGACGCCAAGGGATCGAAAAAGAAGAAAATCGGCACGGCCCCGGAAGAGTCCCTCGTGTGGCCTCTCCCTCCCGATGCCCCCCGGGTCCGCTATCTGCAGACGCTGCGTGGCGCCACGGACTACAAGAAGAAGCAGGGGCGATGGAAGAGGTTCTTCCTGGGTGCCGACCAGGCGCGGGGAATCGAGCTGAAAAAGCCCTACGGCGTCGCCACCGACCGCGAAGGCCGGGTGTACGTGACCGACACGGGGCTCGGCGCGGTGGTGGTGTTCGACCCCGGTGAGCGCGAGGTCCGCCTGCTCCAGGGACGCCGCTCCCGGGTTCGCCTCATCACGCCCATCGGGGTGGCTCTTGACGCCCGGGGCAGGGTCTTCGTCTCGGACGCGAGTCTGGACCGGGTCTTTTCCTTCGACAGAGAGGGGAACGCGCTTCTGGCCCTCGGCGCGGACGACGGCCTGACGAACCCGACCGGACTCGCCGTCGATGACACGCGGGATCGACTCTACGTGGCCGACAGCCATCGGCACGAGATCTTCCTCTACACCCTGGATGGCACATTCATCGAGAAGTGGGGCGGGCGGGGCAGCAACGAAGGCTTGTTCAACTACCCCACGAATCTCGCCCTGGACGCCAAGGGGAATCTCCTCGTCGTGGATACGGGGAACTTCCGTGTCCAGACCTTCTCGCCCGAGGGAGAGTTCCTGTCCTCGTTCGGGCAAGCGGGCGACACGTACGGTTTCTTCCATCGTCCCAAGGGGATCGCCCTCGACAGCGAGGGCCACGTGTTCGTCGTGGACGCGGCCTTCAGCAATGTCCAGATCTTCAACCGCGAGGGAGAGATCCTCCTCTTCGTGGGTTCGCTGGGGAGAGACCCCGGGCAATTCTGGCTGCCCGCGGGGATCCACATCGACGGTTCGGACCGCGTGTTCGTCGCGGATCAGATCAACGCTCGAGTCCAGGTGTTTCAGTACCTGCGTGAGAGCGCCGCGGAGGCGCTCTCGAGAATGCTTCGGTAAGAAGCAAAAGGAGGCACGTCATGCGACGGTTCGCTGGGAGAATCATCCTGGTCGCGCTCGGGTTCTTCATCCTCGTCATCCCGACGACGGCCCAGATCAGCACTACCGCGCACAACCTGTCCACGGGTGGTACAGGCACGGCCAAGTCGACAAACGAGGATCAGGTCTGCATCTTCTGCCACACACCCCACCAGGCCACCGTCAAGGTGCCGTTGTGGAACCACAACATCGCGGCCACGCCGACGTACGGGGTCTATGCGAACGGCTTGTCAGCGACGATGGACGCGACTCCCATCGAGCTCGGGGGCGCAACGGCGGCCACCGCGACGATCTCGAACCTGTGCCTCAGCTGTCATGACGGCACCCTGGGAGTCAACGACATCGTCAACGTATCGACCATCGGTAGCCCGATCATGAACGGGCCAAATGTGGTCATCGACGCGACGGGCAAGATCATCAACTCCTCGAACCTGGGGAACGACCTGACGGATGATCATCCGGTGAACTTCGTCTACGACGATGCCGCAACCGTCGACACCGAGATCGTCGCCAGGGCGTCGCTCGACCCGGCGATTCCCTTGTTCGGTACGCCGGCCACCCTGCAGTGCGCATCGTGCCATGACGCCCATGACAACACCAACAGTCCCTTTCTGGTGAAGAGTAACGCGAACAGCGATCTGTGCACTTCGTGCCACATCAAGTAAGCACGCCGGGCAGAGGGCTGCATCGCCATGGACCAGGAGGGATCGAGTGTTTGCCTTGCGTCCGCTGATCATCGGCGCTCTCTTCACCAGCTCGGCCGGTCTCATCGCGGCGGACCGAGGGCAGACTCGCCCCGCCCAGCCTCCCTTCCGGCTTTCTGGCAGCGTCGACTGGGAATACGTCGACAGGATGAACACACAGGGAAGCGAACAGCAGGAGCTTGTTTCCTTCGTCCAGAAGTATTCCCTCGGGATCGACGGATTCGTGTGGGATCCGCGGTTCAATCGTTCTTCGCTGTGGATCGACTTTCTCCGCGATGACGGCCGTCTCGACGGCGAGCAGCTGGACTCGGACAATCACGGATACCGCATCCTCACCACGTTTTTTCCGGGCAGGACCTTTCCCTTCACACTCTACGCGAGACGCTTCCAGTCCAGCGTCGGAGCCCTCGATATCGAGGATACGGACCGGGAGACGAAGACCTGGGGCGCGGAGTGGAGCCTCTCCAACAGGTGGCTGGGAAGCTTGCACGCGCTGTTCGACCGGACGAACTTCGATCTCCTCTCTCCCGTCGAACTGAAGGAACGACGGGAAACACAGACCCTCGATCTGAGCAAGCGCCAGGGAAACAACGATCTGACCTTCCGATACAACTTCCAGGATCAGCAGGAACGCATCAACGAGGTCCGCTTCGTGCGCCGGGACTTCTCCTTCATCGATCGCGTGACCTTCGACAACGGGGGATCGGTCTTCGTCAACACCACCCACAGCAGGTCCGGCGCGACCTTCTCGACGGGCGAGCGGGACGACCTCACCACAACACGCCTTTTCTCGAACCTCGACTTGCCGGTAGGAGAGCGGACCCGCCTCGGTTTTTCTCTCGATCACAGCGACAACGACGGGCGTTTCACTACCGCGACGAGCGATATCATCACGAGCCGCGCCCGGTTCCAGGTGACCCGGCGATGGGAGCTCAACGCCTCCGGCAAGGTGGGACGCATCGACAGCAGCGCCGGCGCCCTCGATCAACGGCAGGATCTGGTCGGGGGGGGAGGCGGGGTCCGGTACACCCGCGGATGGGGCCCGCTCAATCTCGTGGCCGGATACGACGTGGGTTACGATCACACCGCGATAACGGACCAACCCGACCTGGTCGCCCTGAATCAGAGCGCGGAGCTCGACGGGCGCTGGTCGGTCACGAGCAAGCAGCGGATCTTCGGGACCGTCTCGATCCGCAGGGATGACAACGACACGAGCGGCGTGGGATTCTCCCTCGACGACAACCGTCTCACCCTGGGATGGGAAGGGTGGCTGGGATCCCTCTGGAGAGGAAGAGCATCGATCTTCCGGCGCGACACGGTGAGAGACACGTTCCAGTTCGGCGTCCAGGACACCACCGAGCACGGCCTCGAAGGGTCCTTCAACCATCCCAGGGGGAGCCTGATGTTCTCGGTCGCGCTGATCAAGGGGATCTCCGATTTCACGCCGGATCTCGCCCTCGGCTCGGTGTTCCAGCCCGGGACCGATCTGGTCAACAAGGCCACACTCGCCACGATCGGAGCCAACGTGCAGCTCTGGCGGGGGCTCCGGTTCCAGGTCCAGGGGCGCGTCGAGCACCGGGACTTCGAGACCATCGGGCAGGAGGACGTGCTCTCCCTGCATCCTCGTCTGGACTACACTTGGCGCGTCTGGGGCCTCTCGGCCGAGCTGGCCAGATACGAGCGTCACAATGGCACGGAGTTCACCGATAGAACGTTTCGACTGAAGATCTCGAGGCGGTTCTGATGGTCCTGTTCATCCGGTTCGGCGGCACGCCAAGATCCCGTGTCGCTCTCCTCGGCCTGGCGCTCGCGATGGTCGTCGTCTTCCAGTGCGCCGGCTGCCAGCGCAGGGCACCCGCGAGCGAGCCGGGCCAGAGGCCGGTCTGGCCTCCGCCGCCGGCGGCGCCCCGGGTCGAGTACATCCAGACGCTCCGCGTTCCGCGGGACCTCGGTATCAGGAAGAACTGGCTCCGCCGGTTCTTCTCGACGCTGTTCCGTGGACGCAGGAGCCTCGCGATGGTGCGCCCGTACGCCGTCGCCGTCACACCGGACGGAAAGATCGCGGTGACAGATCCCGACTCGCGATGCGTGCACGTCTATGACGAGGCGAGATCCCGCTACCGGCGACTGGAGATGGCCGGGGGGTCACGTCTGGTCTCCCCGGTCGGCGTCGCCGCCGACGGAGCGGGCCGGCTCTATGTCGCGGACTCCTACAGGCGATCGGTTTTTCGCTTCGGACCGAAAGGGAGATTCATCGATGCCCTCGCGACGGGGGATGTCGAGCTTCTCCGGCCCACGGGCCTGGCCTTCGACCCCGGGGGAGAGAGGCTCTATGTCGTCGATACGCTTGCCCACGCCGTGTTTTCCTTCGACACGGAGGGGCGCCTCCTGAGCCGGTTCGGAAAGAGGGGCGCGGGAAACGGCGAGTTCAACTTCCCGGTTGCGGTGGCAGTGGACCGGGCGGGAAGGGTGTATGTCACGGACTCGATGAACTTCCGGGTTCAGATCCTCGAGGCGGATGGGACGTATGTCGGAGCGTTCGGCCGTGCGGGAGACGGACCGGGGGACTTCGACAAGGCCAAGGGGATCGCGGTGGATGCGGATGGTCACGTGTACGTCGTCGACGCGTTGCACGATGTGGTCCATGTCTACGACACGGCGGGACGGCTCCTGACGTTTCTCGGTGGGAGCGGTACATCGCCCGGCCGGTTCTGGCTTCCCACGGGAATCTCCATCGACCGTCAAGGACGGATCCTCGTTGTCGATTCGGCGAATCGACGCGTTCAGATTCTCCGTTATCTGGGAGATCCGGGGGCGGGATCCTGATCATGCGGCGCCACCGCCTGGCCCTGATCCTGATTCTCGCCGCCCCGGCGGCGGCGCGCGCGGATGTCACGAATTCCAGGCATAACCTCTCCACGGGCGGACCTGGAGCCATCATCGCCGCGGGCGAGAGTCGGATCTGCATTTTTTGCCATACACCCCATAATGCGCGGCCCACGGTTCCGCTCTGGAATCACGAGCTCTCCACGGTCGGCAGCTACGCGACGTACTCGAGCACGACCCTCACGGTGGCGACACCCCTTTCACAACCCACGGGAACCTCGAAGCTCTGCCTGAGCTGCCACGACGGCACCGTGGCGCTGGGACAGACGGTCAACGATGGTCTCATCGCACTCCAGAACACGGGACCCGGCGGCAGGCTGCCCTCGGGTTCGTCGAACCTCGGCACCGATCTGAGCGATGATCACCCGATCTCGTTCATCCCGAACCCCGCCAACGCCGAGACGGTTGACCCGCCTCCCGGAGATCCGGTCGGGCTCGATGCGGGCGGGGAGGTGCAGTGCACCTCCTGTCACGATCCGCATACAGAAGATCGCGACGCGGTGAGTCTGAGGTTTCTTGTGAAGGACAACCGGGCTTCCGCGATCTGCCTGACCTGTCACCGCCCCGCTTTCTGGTCCTCGAATCCCTCGGTTCATGAATCCTCCACGGCGAACTACACTGCCCTGCAAGGAGCCCACACGGGATACGGAACCGTGAGGGACAACGGCTGCGAGAGCTGCCATCGACCCCATACCGCGACCGCACCGGAGAGGAATCTGAAATTCGTGGAGGAAGCGACCTGCGACGCGTGTCACGATGGCTCGGTCACCACGCTCAACGTATCGCTGGACTTTCAGAAGCCCTTCAACCATCCCACGTTCTCGCTCACGCCCTCGGTGCATGACGCAGCGGAGTCCCCCTTGAATCCGGGCATCACCCTTCCCGAGGTGAACCTCGCGGCGCAGCGCCATGCCGAATGCGCCGACTGCCACAACCCGCATTCGCGCAGACGGCGACCGCCCCGGCGGTCACGGGAGCCCTCGCGGGAACCTGGGGGATCGATTCGGCCGGAGCGCAGCGAGACCCGGCCTCATCGCAGTACGAGGTCTGCTACAAGTGTCATGCCGACAGCGCCAACAAGCCCCAGGAATCCGGGCTGCCCTACCCTCCCTACACCTCGCGCCAGATCGTGCAGTTCAACACACGCCTGGAATTCGACCCGCTGAACCCCTCGCATCACGCCGTGGAGGCACCGGGGCAGAACCCGGATGTTCCGAGCCTGCTGCCTCCCTACTCCACCGCGAGTATCATCTACTGCACCGATTGCCACAACAGTGATTCAAGCCCCTCCGGCGGAGGAACCGGCGCCAGCGGGCCGCACGGATCCATTTTCAATCACATCCTGGAAAGAAACCTCGTCGTGGGGTCGAAAAACGCCGGCAGCAACTTCGGCGCGATGTACGCGCTCTGCTTCAAGTGCCACAGCCAGACCAGCATCATGGGCGACAACAGCTTCGGCGAGCACAAAAAGCACGTCGATCGCGAGGGGGTCTCCTGCATCGTTTGCCACGACCCTCACGGGATCAGCGCGACACAGGGCAACAGCACCAACAATTCCCATTTG
>JBHHZN010000060.1:0-9557 GCA_046758155.1 Acidobacteriota bacterium
GTCATCGTGGCTGGATCACGGGGACATGGCGGCACTCCGGAGGACATGGCCCGGGAGGATGGTCGAAGCGCATCCAGGGGGTTGACTACCGTGGTAGGCTGAAACATCCCTCCCGTTTGGGAGCCGGCACATACACAACATGGCGAACCGATCCCGCATCAGGGTGATTCCCGGGTCGAGAATCGACACGGCGATCCCACCCGGGATCCGGATCCCCCGGATGCTCTGAACCGGACCGGCCCACGTCCTTGGCCGAGGATCTGCGCGGGGGTAGCACCGTCTTGCTCCTTCCGAGCCCACCAGCCAGGAGGACACAATCATGAGAAACCCATGGACCGCCAGGAGTCTGGCCGCGGTGTTCATCGTGGCGGCCGCATCTCTCATCTCGTGGCCGACTGCAAGATACGCCCAGACCGCCCAGGGGCCGACTCCGGAGCCGGCCGTGTCCTCCGAGCAAGTCGGGCGTGACTTTTCTCTCGCTCAGGCGCCCGATCCCGCCGAGGCTTGCTGTGCCAGGGGAGCGTCCCTGCCGGGGAAGCTTTTCGTCATGTTCCAGACGGGAACTCCGCCTGAGAGGATGGAGGAGATCGCAGAGCAGCTCGGAGCATCCGTGCTCCACCACTTCAGGTTCAGCCCCTCCGCCCTGTTGAGCGTGCCGAACTGCCAGGAGCTCACATTCATCCCCCTTCTCGAGGGGCTCCCGGATGTCAGGAGAGTGATTCTCGATGAGCTCGATTGCAACGCGGATACCGACACCCCATTCTGTACCTGCTGTCCTCCTGAAATCATCTGTTCCGACCTTCCTCGCTGCGAACCGCCGTCTTTTGACGAGACGGCACCGCAGATCACCGCGATGATCGCTTGTCGTGGCGACGATGACTGCGAGGAAGACGAGGATGAAGGCTCCTTCACCATCGGCGTTGATGTCATGGACAGTTGCGATCCTGGGGCGAGCGTCACGTCGGTCCTCTTGGTGCCCGGTTGCGACGCGATCCCGGTCTCCGATGGTCAAGCCGTCGAGTTCGAGGGCGGGTTCGAGCAATGCCAGGTCGACTCCAGGAACGACACGCTGGAGATCAAAGGGCCCTCTCTCACTCTTCTGGTCACGGCGACCGATGCCTCCGGCAATGCCGCGACGGTGGTGACGGGCGGCACGGAGGCCGGGAGGACGAGGACGACGTTGCGCCCGGCGTCGAGTCGCCGCGGCAGGTGAGGCGAGGGCGGTTCGAGTAGAGACCGCCAGAGGCTGAAACGCGGGGCGATCATGCGGGTCGCGGCGTGGACCTGTGCTTCGTCGTGACCGGCCACAGCATCACACGTCACCAGCCGTCCATCCGGGGCCCCGTCGCCCGCGTTCGGGCAGGGCCGTTCCCGCACGCGCGGGGCAGTCCCGAGTGCCATGGAGCGAAGGAGATCGTCTGGTGGGGCCGCAGGCGTGTCGTGAACCGCAGCACCCGGGCCTGCTCGGCCGCCGTCCTCGTCGCGGGGCGTGAACCCATGGGGACAGGGGACAACGAGAGTAGCCTTCGGATCTGAAGTCAAGTCTGTTTACCGTCGTGTCCGATCAGCGGCTGCTGGACGCCGGTCCGGTTTGCCCTTCGTGCTCCACCCGGTGCAGCGGGATATTCCTCCACGTCGGGATCTCGCCGCGAAGATCCAGCGCCTCGCCTTTCACGCTGAAGAACAATCCGGGCCTGTACTCGGTGAGGCGCTGATCATCGAAGACGAGGTGGCCGTTCTCACGCCGTACCTCTGCCACCTCGAGGAGAGTTCCGGCCATCTTGACCTCGTAGCTGCCGACATAGGCATCCCAGGAAGCCTTGTCAGGACCCGGCGGTGGCCCGCCCGGCTCCTGATCGAAGTCGTAATGCCATCCGTACAGGACACGCAGGAGGTAGAGCGGTCTGCCGGTGTCATCGAGCGCGAAGCGGAAGAGCTCGCGCTTGCCGCGCTCCCACGCGACGAACCCTTCGGTGGCGGAGACGAGCTGCAGAGGAAGGGTCTCTCCCTCGAACCTCACGGCGACGGCGCTATCCTCGAGGATGACGTCGATCCGTCGGCTTCCCCGCCCCAGGTATCGGCCGAGCAGTCGCCGGGCCACGGGCAGCCCCATGGAGGCAGCCTCGAGATCGGCGAAGGGCCGTGGCGGGTTGGACTCGAGGCCGGTCGATGCGGCGATCGCGTCGATAATGTCGCGCGCCACCGTGTGGACGAGGTTTTGATCCATGGAGTTGCTCAACACGACGATGCCGATGCCGAGGTCCGGATACCAGCTCATGTGCGACTTGAATCCGAAACCGCCACCCGCGTGCTCGTAATACGGGCGTCCGTACCTCAGGTAGCGACGAAGGCCAAGACCGTAGCCGAGCTCCTGCCCCGGGACGGCGAACGAGGGGGTCCTCATCTGAGCAAGAAGCGCCCCGTCGAGCAGTACCTTCCCATCGACCCGGCCGTCGTTGAGCTGGAACCGCAAGAAAGCCGCCATGTCCTTCGCGGACGAGTACAATCCGCCGGAAGGTATGAGCGCGAATTCCAGCGGCATCTTCTCCACGAGCTTCCAGTGGCCGACGGCGCGATTCTTCACTCCGCGAATGGTGTCCCAATCGAACGAGCTGTGAGTCATGCCGAGGGGATCGAGGACGGTCTCCTGAACGTAACGAGAGAACCCCTTCCCCGACACTTTTCCGAGGATGTACCCGGCGAGATCGACGCCCAGGTTGGCATACGCGTGATGCAGGCCGACGGGGTATCGCAGCCAGGTTCGCTGGATGCTGTCGACATGAGCCTCGAACGACGGGAAGGCTGGTGCATAGTTGTTCCCGACCGGGGCCTCGTGGGTGAACCCGGCGCGATGCCCCAACAGGTGACGCAGGGTCATGCGGCGCTCGGGGTGTTCCTCGAAGCGACTGTTGACGGTGAAATCCGGAAGGTAGCGGGTGATGGGAGTGTCGAGGTCGACGAGACCGTCTCGAACCGCCGCCAGCAGGGCGGTGGCGGTGACGGTCTTGGAGGTCGACTGCAGGCTGAAGAGGGTGTTCTCGTCCACGGCCACATGGTGCTCGTCGTCGATGTACCCGAACCCCTCGACCCAGAGGGGGCCTTCGCGATCGACCAGGGCCAGCGCCAGGGCCGGCAGACCCTTCGACTCCATGAGAGGAGGGATTCGGGACCGAAACCTGGCGATGATCTCTTCGATCGGGGCGATCGGCCGGTCGGCGTCTCCAGCATCCGCGCCCGGCGGGGTCCGGCGAGAGGCGCATACCGAGCAGCTCATCAGCACGAAGCCACAGAGAATCAACCGCCGTCCCATCCGTGCGCTCATGGTGGACTCTCCTCCGGCTTCGCCCCTCGAAACCAACCCGCGACCCGCGGATCCTGGCAGATCTCGACCGGGGTGTCGAGATGGTGAAAAACATCGCCGCTCCCTCCAAGTCCGGCGTGCTCCATTGAACGTGTTCCTCCGGGGGAAGTTTGCCCTGGTCCGCCCTGAACCCGCGTGTGCAGGAGCGAAGCCCAGGGATCGAGCGGCGGTGCCCGGGAGCTCTCCAGCGCGGTGGCCCCGTCAGGCAAGACCGTGCGTCCCACCGCGTGCTGCATCCATGCCCCGTCACCGCGCTGCCTGGTTCTACCGGTTGTTGCCGATCATCGGGAGTCCATGGACGTGATGATGCCCGGCACGAGGTCCGGCCCCAGTCTCGAGCCCGGGCGCTCAGGCCATCATGGCCGGTGCTACTCGCTCGTCCACGGGGGATAGCTGCCCAGGACGCGCAGCAAGCGCGTCCGCCGCCGCGCTTCCTCGATCGCGTCGCCGGCGGCGTCATCGACGCCGATCTCGATCTCCAGGAAGAACCGGTAGGTCCACGGCTCGGTTCCCGGCCGGGACTCCAGCTTGGTGAGGTTGATCTTTCGATCCGCGAACGGTCTCAGCACTTCGACGAGGGCGCCGGGCCGGTTTTCCGTTTCGAACATCAGCGCCGTCTTGCGGGCGCCGATCCCATCGCGGGCCCGTGGGACGGTCGCCGGGCGCGCGATCACCAGAAAGCGCGTCTGGTTGTCGGGCCGGTCCTCGACGTGCTCGGCCAGCACGACGAGGCCGTAGTGCCGCGCCGCGTTGCGGCCGGCCAGCGCGGCGAGCGCCGGATCGCGTCGCCGGGCGATCTGCTTCGCCGCTCCTGCCGTGTCGTAGACGGCCCTGGCCTCGACCGAGGGATGCGCCGACAGGAAGCGTGTGCATTGCGCGAGCGCGACCGGATGCGAGATGACCTCGCGGAGATCGGCGATCGCGGCGCCCGCGAGGCCGAGCAGGCAGTGTCGGATCGGGCGAATCACCTCGCCGACCACGACGAGGCGCTCGCCGGCGAGCACGTCGTAAGCGCCCACGACGCTGCCGGCCAGCGAATTCTCGATGGGAAGCAACCCGTAGTCCGTTCGCTCGCTGGCGACTGCCCGGCCGACGCCGGAGAAGTCCCGCTGCGGGACGGGGATCGCGCCGCCCTGGAAGTACGCCTGCAGTGCCTCCTCGCTGTAGGCTCCGAGCTCCCCCTGGAACGCGACCCGTGGCCCGCTCTTGCCCGGCCGGGCCAGCCCGCTTGCGGTCACGCTCGCTCCAGCTGGGCGCGCCGCGAGAGACCGATCAGGCACCAGAAGATGTGGCGCACCTCCTCTTCATCGAGGCTCATTTCCCTGGCGAGCTCCGCGGATCGCCGCACCACCTCCGCTTCGCGCGCGAGATCGATGACCTCCTGTCCGGAGGCGCGCTTGACGTCTCCCGCGGCCAGCGTGATCCGCATGCGCTCGGCGATGAGCGCCACAAGGGCGCGGTCGATCCGTTCGATCTCCGAACGCAGGAGGAAAAGATCCTGTGGACTCGGAGACCGTGACGCCGGCCCTCTCATGCCGCCCTCTCGGCAGCACTGGATCCGCGCCCGGGAAGGACGCGGCCCACGGCTGCGGCCACGGCCCGAAGCTGCCGCATCATCTCGGCGAACGCGTCGGGCCGAAGGGATTGCCGTCCGTCCGAGAGCGCTTCGGCCGGCCGCGGGTGAACCTCGACGATGAGTCCGTCGGCGCCTGCGGCGACGGCTCCCATCGCCAGAGGCGCGACCAGGTCGGCGCGGCCGGCCGCGTGGCTGGGATCCACGATGACCGGCAGGTGGGTCTCTCTTTTCAACACCGGGACCGCCGCCAGGTCGAGCGTGTTGCGGGTCGCGGTCTCGTAGGTGCGGATGCCGCGCTCGCAGAGGATCACCTCGCCGTTGCCTCGCGACATGATGTGTTCAGCCGCCAGGAGCAGCTCCTCGACGGTGGCGCAGAGTCCACGCTTCAACAAGACGGGGCGGCGAATCGAGCCTAGGGCGGACAGCAAGGCGAAATTCTGCATGTTGCGCGCCCCGACTTGCAGCACGTCCGCGTGCGCGGACACGAGCTCCACCTGTCGTGTATCCATCACCTCCGTCACCACGGGCATTCGCGTCCGGGCCCGAACCTCGGCGAGCATCTCGAGCGCCGCGCGACCGAGACCCTGGAACGAGTACGGCGAGGTGCGCGGCTTGAAGGCACCTCCTCGCAGCATCCGCGCGCCGGCGGCCCGCACGGCGTCGGCCGCCTCGCCCAGCATCTCGCGTCCCTCCACGGAGCACGGTCCGGCGATCACCACCAGCTCGCGCCCCCCGACCGTCACCTCGAGGTCGATGCCGACGCGCACCGTCGTCGGGCCCTGGACGAGGCCTCTCGCGGCGAGCTTGTAGGGTGTCGGGTGCGGCAGGATCGACTCCACCTCGGGCAGATCGAGAAGCCATCGTCCAGGCAGCGCCTCTTCGGCCTTGACGACCACGAGGATGGGGCGGCCTCCGCAGGCCGACAGATGCGTCCTCACGCCGGCCGACTCCACCCGCTCGCGCACGTGGTCGAGCTGTCGTTGAGCCGTCCCTGGGCGAATGACGATGATCATGAAGGTCTCCTGGTCCGGCAGTGGGGGGTATCGCACCTCCGACCGCCGCACTGACCACAAAAAAAACGGCCCGTGGTCTCCCGCGGGCCGTCTCGAAAGCGTCTGAGGATCGAAGGGTCAGCGCCTCATACGCCCCCGACCACGCCCCGTGGTCAGGGTCGTAAAGAGAAAGCCGAAACGGTAGCTGATCCTTCGCTGTGCCATTGACAGGTTCTCATACGGTGCATCCGGGATTCTGTCAACTTCGGATCCGAGCGGATGCTCCGATCCGGAACAAAGCGACTCACGGTCCTCGCGCAATGCCTCGATCAGCCCCGAGCGGCCGAGATGGACCTGACGGAACCGGCCCTCGTGGAGGCGGCGCGTGTGGCGGTCGGATCGGATCCAGTGGGCGAAACACCTGGGTCCAAGCAACGGCCGGCGGGGTCTCGAGGTGCACCTCGTACAGAAAAGTGTTTACAGCGGTGACGATTAAGAGTAGAAGTGTTGTCGGGGCGGGGAACTCGCCTTGTTCTGTGCAATCAACCCAATTTGAACGGCTCTGAACAATCTCCAGGAGCCCGGTTTTTCAGGGCCTTCAGCGCGTTCCATCTGCATCAAGCACGAGGCGGGAGATGCTCGAGGGCGGCGCCTTTACCCTCGGGCGGTCCGGTTCGGAGGATTCCTCGATGAGACGGATACCCTGGATACTTTCGACCTCTGTCCTACTGGCGGCAACGATCGCGATGACGGGGGGAGACTCCGGTCGCTCTGACTCGGTCGTTTCCTGTGAGCCGGCAGGGCCCATCGACCTTCAAGCCCGCGTCGTCTCGGTGGACAGGCAGGGAGCGAAGGCGAAGGTCGTCGTCGAGATCATGATGCGCCCTCATCGCCGCCTCGCTTCCTCCAGGATCGAGTGTTCGCTGGCGTCGGGAAACGGCCCGGGGCGATCCCTCGGAGTCCTGGACACCTCCCTCTCGATGGCGGGCGGAACGGTCCGCAGGATCACGCAGGAGCTGGACCTCGATGAGGGGGTCGAGCATCATCTCCGCTTCACGGCCCGCGCCCAGACGCGCGCCGGCCCCTCTGTTGAAACGACCGCCTACCTGCGCGTGAACCTGGACCCGAGGCTCGAGCCCGAGGATCTGGGTGATCTCCTCCAGTTCCGGGCGAACATGAAGGGGAGATGACGTGCTGAGATCCCCTCGAACACTCTTCCTCCTTCTTCCTTTCGTATTGACGGCATCGATGGGTCAGGCCATGGCGAACTGGACCGCCACCGGGACGTTCCAGTACGTGGACCGAGAGTACGACCAGACGGGGTTCACGGGAGTGGAGACGCCCCTACCTGTCCGCTCCGCGGATGTGGAGGTGGTCGACGCCGGCACCATGCAAGTTCTGGCCACCGGGACGACGGGTGTAGGCGGTCTGTATTCGATTTTTGTGCCTGATTCCGCGACCAGGGACGTGTTCGTCAGGGTGATCACCCGCTCCGACTTCACCACCGATCTCAACATCGACGTCCGCGAGCAGAGTTCGGGCAGTCCGAAGTACTACGCGGCGGCGACGAACACCCTCGCGGGCCATAACAGCTCGGTCAACGTGGATTTCGGGATCGCCGTGATCCAGATCGGCCTGGGAGGAGAAGCGTTCAACATCTTCGACAAGATGCTCATGGGAGCGGACTACCTGGCGTTCCTGACCGGGTCCAGGCCGGATGCGACCAGGCATCTGTCCACCGTGTGGGCGGTGGGCAACGGGGTGGGAGGATCCTCCTACAGTGTCGGTGTGAGAAAGATCATCCTCCGAGACACGGCGGGATATGATGACACGGTGATTCTCCACGAGATGGGTCATTACGTCGTGGAGCAGTACTCCGCAACGGACTCCATCGGAGGACCTCACACCTTCTCGGACTGCGATCTCGACAGCCGGTTGTCCTTCGAGGAGGGATTCGTCTCGTTCTGGGGAAACTCCGTGCTCCGCCACCACGGCCTGCCCAGGAGCAACATCTACACCCGGACGAACGGCGGCCCCGGACCGGGGAACCTCGTGCGGTTCGCCGACCTGGAAGATGACACCCAGTACCTGTGCGCGGGAAGCACGAGCGAGGTCAACGTGTTCAACGTCCTCTGGGACATCGTCGATGGAGCAGGGACGAACGACACCACTCCCGGAGTCGAGGACCCCCACGACCTGATTGACCTCCCCGACTCGCAGGTCTGGGAGGTCATGACCGATTACATCCCCGGGGCGGCGGATATCAGCATGGAGGATTTCTGGGATGGGTGGTTCCTTCCTCCGATCCAGAACGGCTTCCGGACAGAGATGATCGCCATAGCAGACCACGTCCTGATCGAGTACCACGAAGATCCCCTGGAGGTGAACGATTCGATAGCCATGGCCGTTGCGGTCCCCGCAAATGGCACCCTCACGCATTCCACTCTCTTCCGGGACCCGGAGCTCGACGGCGCCGGCGCGCCCGACGTCGACTACTTCTCCTTCATGGCCGGCGCGAATCAGACCTACGTGGTGGAGACGCTGAATCTTCTCAGCGACGCGGACACTTTCTTGTGGCTCCTGGACACGGATGGCCAGACGGTCCTGGCTTTCAACGACAACAGGGCCATCGGGGACAAGTCATCCCGCGTAGAGTGGACAGCTCCTCGCTCCGATGCCTTCTTCGTCTACGTGTTTCACCCGCTCGATTTCGTGATCTACGGTTCCTACGACCTCGCCATCACGGCCAGCAACCCGCTCGACAACGACGGCGACGGATTCGACGCCTCCGTGGATTGCAATGATAACGATCCCAGCATCCACCCGGGAGCCACGGAGATCTGCGACGGGATCGACCAGGACTGCGACGGCATCATCGACAACGGCTTCGACCTCGACGGGGACGGATTCACGAGCTGCGGCGGGGACTGCAACGACGCGGACCCGGGCATAAACCCTGGAGCCACGGAGATCTGCGACAACATTGATAACGACTGCGACAACATCGTGGATAGTTTCGCGACGTCGTGCGGTGCGGGAGCGTGCGTGGCAGGAGGGACCTGCACAGCCGGCATGGACTCGTGCAGCCCCGGGACACCCACCGCGGAGGTCTGTGATGGTCTCGACAATGACTGTGACGGTCTTGTGGATAACGGCCTCCCCGATGCGGACACCGACATGGTGTGCGACCTCCTGGACAACTGCCCGACGACGCCGAACGTGAGTCAGGCCGATGCGGACAGCGACGGTATCGGCGACGCGTGTGACAACTGTCCCCAGGTGTCCAACCCGAGCCAGGCGGACGCCGACGGCAACGGGGTCGGCGACGCGTGCGAGAGCGTCGCGGCGGAGACCGCGTTCCTGTCGCCGGGGTCCAACGCCCCGAGAGGGACAGGATGGACCTCGCCGGGGAACGCTCACGATGAGGTGAACGGGACCGAAGCCATCAGCGGCACCGGGTCAGGGACGCGGCACGACTGGACGAATCTGGGAGTGGCGATCATGGCGTCGAGTATCGATGGGGTGACGGTGCAAGTGGAACACCGCCACAAGAAGGATGGCGACACGGGCACCTACTCGTGCCAGCTCGTCGATGATGCCGGCAACATCTGCGGTGTGCCGAGGACGA
>JBHHZN010000061.1:0-9550 GCA_046758155.1 Acidobacteriota bacterium
CGGATGCGCTTGATCTCGGGTCGCGCCGTCTCCACGCTTCCGACCTCGGATGAGGCTCTCGATGAGCTGGCGGTCGCCGTGGGCTATCAACCGCCCGAGGCGGGTGCCAGGCACCACTTGCTGGCGGAGCTGACCCACCATCGTCATGCGATTGAAGCCGTCTATCGTCGTCTGGTCGAGGATCCGGTCAGGCCGGAGACACTTCCCGCTTGAGCGATCATGCTAACGCTTCCTTGACGGCACCCCGCGCGCGGCATTATCATTCCCTCCACTTTTCGAAAAGCCCGTCGCTGTCCGGGATACGAAACGACTGATGGCAACCCCCCAACCGTTCAGAGATTACATCGTCAAGTTCCGAGAAGGCGATCGGATCTATTCCACCGGTGATCCCGGGACCGAGATGTACATCATTCAGAGCGGCTCCGTCGAGATCTTCAAGGAAATCAAGGGCCAGCGGGTCCACCTTGCTTTGATGGAGAAGGGGGACTTTTTCGGCGAGATGGCCCTCATCCAGTCGGCACCGTACTCGGCTTGCGCCGAGGCGCGCAGCCCCTGCGAGCTCGTGGAGATCGACAGCACACTGTTTGACAAGATGATCAAGGGCAATATCGAGATCGCCGTGAGGATGCTTCGCAAGCTGTCGATCCGGCTGCGGGAGGCCAACCTGCGCGTCGAGCGCCTCGCGGCCGGCCTACCGGAAGCCGAGGGCGCCGCGGCGATGCCCGCCCAGGCCGGCGGAAGCGTCCAGGAGACGGTGACCCCGGGGGAAACCCGGACGGCGGCCGAGGAGCCATCCGCCTCTTCCGCACCAAGCACCCAGCCGGCCACGACCCCTCCAGCGAGCAAGGAGTCAAGGAAGCGGGCGCGTCCGGCTCGGCGGCCGCAGGGCTGTCACGCCTATTTCCTCACCGAGGAGGGTGAGGAGGCCTTTCACCTGGTAGGACCACGAGCCGTCATCGGCCGCTACGATCCCGTCACCGGCCTCAAGCCGGAGGTTGACCTCTCGCCACTGGACCTGAACCGCTCCGTCTCGCGACATCACGCTCGTCTCACCCATGAGAACGGCGTTTACCTGGTCACCGAGGAAGTCGGCGCTCTCAATGGTACATATATCAACGGACAGAAGCTGATCAGCGGAAAGCCTTGCCGGCTGAAAGCCGATGATGTCCTCAACCTCGGGATGGTCAAGCTGATCTTCAAAGAGGTCTGATAGCCCCGCTGTTGACCAGCCATCCGTGGGGTGATACGCTTTGAACACCTTCATGTGATGATTGTGCCGATCTCCTCAGATCCCCACGGGCGGTCCATGTGTCCCGAGAATCCGACTGAACGGTCCACGGGAGGGCCCTCCGAGGCGCTGGCCCCGCGGCTCGTTCTCCAGTCCTTTGAAGGACCCCTGGACCTTCTGCTCCACTTGATCCGCAGCAACGAGATCTCCATCACGGACATCCCCATCGTCGAGATCTGCCGTCAATACGATTCGTACCTGAGCCTGATGCGCGAACTCGATCTGGACGTCGCCGGAGAGTACCTCGTCATGGCGGCCACCCTGACGCACATAAAATCGCGGACACTCCTGCCGGCTCCACCGCCGTCGCCCGGGGAAGAACCCGAGGATCCTCGGGCCGACCTTGTCCGGCAGCTTCTCGATTACCAGCGGATGAGGGCCGCGGCGGAGGGTCTCCTCGTGCGGGACCGGGTCCAGGCGGACAGGTACCTCCGGGGTCATGCGGGCGAGGATCCCCTCGGCCCCTACAGGCAGGAAACGCTGCTGGATGTATCTCTGTTCGATCTGCTTTCGGCATTCAAGAAATTGGTGGAGAGCCTGGGAGACGATCAGCCCTTGCACGTCGAGAGGGACGACATCTCGGTGGCGGAGAAAATAGCCTGGATCCTGGATCGGCTGGAGGGAACCCCCGCGCTCGCATTTGAAGACCTGTTGAAGGATCTCGTCACGAGAGCGGAACGGATCGTGGCGTTCCTGGCGATCCTCGAGCTGATCCGTTTGCGGCTCATCCGCGCCAGCCAACGCCGTCCGGCCGGGGAGATACTGCTCAGCAGGACCAGGGTCGCGGCCGGACCGCCCGATGAGGAGACCGATGCCTGAGCAGGACACGCAGGAAGGACATCCCGGGGAGAACCCCCGCGAGACCTCGCTGCCTTCCGACGCTCCCCTCGAGGCGGTTCTCGAGGCCCTTCTGTTCGCCTGCGAGGAACCCCTGTTGCTCTCGGATGTCACGGCGTTGCTCGGGCCCGCGCGGGCGCCCGAAATAGAGCGGGTCCTCGGCGCGTTGAGCGGCCAATACGAGTCGGATCGGCGCGGACTCAGGATCCAGCGGATCGCGGGAGGCTACCGTCTCACCACCGATCCGCGGATCGCTCCGTTCATCCGGGAGATGGTCCGTTCGCGCAACAGGAAACGCCTTTCACGGGCCGCCCTCGAGACGCTCGCCATCGTCGCCTACAAGCAACCGATCACGGCGCCGGAGATCCAGGCGATCCGTGGTGTCAACCCCTCCGCCATACTGGCCTCCCTGCTCGACAGGAGATTGATCCGGATCCTCGGCAGAAAGCGGGTCGTCGGCAAGCCGTTCCTGTACGGGACCACGCAGGATTTTCTCGTCCGCTTCGGGCTCAACTCGCTCGGGGATCTGCCCAGCATGGAGGAGTTCGACCACCTCATCCAGACCGGTACGCCCGATTCGATCTCCCAGGAAACCGAGCCGTCCGAGGCGGTCGCCGCATCCTTCGAGCTTTCCGACGCGCCCGAGGCGCCGGAAGGGGACAGGCAAGCAGGAGAAAACAACGTCTCGCCGGAGAGGTCATGAGATCCTCGCGATCGGAAGCCGGCGAACGGCTCCAGAAAACCCTCGCGCGGGCGGGAGTCGGGTCGCGACGTCAAGTCGAACGGTGGATCGCCGAAGGACGAATCCGAATGAACGGCCGACCCGTGACGCTGCCCGGAACCCGGGCGGATCTTTCCCGTGATCACGTCACCCTCGATGGAAAAGCGGTCCGCGGCGGCCGCCCCACCCTCTACTACGTGATGAACAAACCGACGGGATATGTCACCACGACACGCGATCCTCAGGGCCGACCGATCGTGCTCGATCTGCTCCGGGGCGTCCGCGGGAGAGTGTTTCCCGTGGGCCGCCTGGATCTTCAAACGTCCGGCGTGCTCATCGTGACGAACGACGGAGATCTGTCCGAGAAACTCCTCCGACCAGGCACGGGATGCCCCAAGGTTTACCATGCCAAGGTCCACGGAGTGCCCTCCGACGGAGCACTCAAGAGACTCTCTCGCGGCATCCTGGTCGACGGCCGCGTGACCCTGCCGTGCAAGATCCGCCGCTTGACTGCTTCCGGCAACAGTTGGCTGGAGGTGACCCTCGTCCAGGGAAGGAGAAACCAGATCCGCAAGATGTTCAGCACGATCGGTCACCCGGTGGCGAAACTGCGCCGAGTGGCCATCGGTCCCATCTCCGATCGCGGCATACCGGTCGGCCACTTCCGGCCGTTGACCCCCGGTGAAATACGGCGCTTGAAGGATGCCGTGGCGTGACACGCATCAAGATCCCGGACAATATCGCCCGGATACAGCCGTACGTTCCCGGTAAACCGATCGAGGAGGTGGAACGGGAATTCGGCCTGAAAGACAGCGTCAAGCTGGCATCCAACGAGAACCCTCTGGGCCCTTCCCCGCGCGCCGTTGAGACCTTGCGCAAGGCGGCCTCCGGGGTGCACCGCTACCCGGATGGCGGGGGGTTCTACCTCAGGAACAGGTTGAGTGAGATCCACGGGCTGCCGGCGAATCAGATCATTCTCGGCAACGGCTCCACCGAACTCGTCGAGATCCTGGCACGCACCTTTCTCGGCCAGGACGGCAACGCGGTGATAGCCGAGCAATCATTCATCATGTACAGACTGGCCGTGACGGCGGTCAACGGGAACGCCCGCCTGGTACCGCTCAAGAAGATGAAATACGATCTTCCCACGATGAGTGAGCGTGTTGACGGTGCCACGCGGCTGGTCTACATCGCCAATCCGAACAACCCCACCGGGACCTACATCGCCCATCGCGAACTTGTCGACTTCCTCGAGGGCGTGTCCCCGGAGGTGCTCATCGTTCTCGATGAAGCATACCGCGAGTACGTCGAGCGACCCGACTACCCGGACAGCCTCGCGCTGCTGAAGCAGGGAAAACGGATCGCCATCTTGAGAACTTTCTCGAAGATCCACGGTCTTGCCGGCCTTCGGGTGGGGTATGCCCTGACACTCGCCGGGATCGTCGAGGCCGCCGAGAGGGTCCGGTCGCCCTTCAACACGAACAGCCTGGCCCAGGCAGCCGCGCTGGCGGCCCTGGACGATCGGGACCACGTGGAACGTTCGCGCCGGCACAACACCGAGCAACGGGGCTTCGTGCAGAAGGCCCTCGAGGGCGACGGGGTCCGGTTCATCGAATCCGTCGCCAACTTCGTGCTGGTCGACACCGGGAGAAACGCCGAGGAGGTCTTCTCCGCCCTGGTGCGCGAAGGTGTGATCATCCGCCCCATGAGCGCCTACGATCTTCCGACATGGGTGCGCGTGACCATCGGAACGCACGCCGAAAACCTCGCGTTTCTGCGGGCCATCAGGAAGCTCCTTCGCCCGGGCAAGTTCATGAAAGCGTGATAATTGACACTTTTTTTCCGACTGTGCTAGTCTTTCGCGCTCATCTGCAGCTTGTGATTTCGCCCAGTCCGCGGGGGGCGGAGCGAACGGCGTCATCCGTCTTCCCGTGAGAGGAGTCTAATGGTCCGTAGCGCGGGAGGCTGCTTCGGTGGTCCGCTTCTCATCCGCCCGACCCGGGGAGGACCAGGCGTCAAGGGCGGGGATCGACGGGCCGGCCAGGGCACGGGGGGCCGCGGGATCAACACGGGCAAGCAATCACTGAGGCGGAAGACGGGGAGGGGGGAATGAACCTCATGGCGTGCAGGACGTTCGTGCGGGTGGCGTGTCGATGCAGCGTTCTGGTCGCTGCGATCGTTGCCGGGATCGCCCCCGCGGGTGCTCAAAACAAGAAGAGATCGTGGGAGGTCTTCCTCTACTTCGGGTCGTTCTTCTCCAACGACATCCCCAAGGCCACCCAGAGAGGCGAAGTGACCACCCAGCGCGTCGCCTTCGATCGGATAAACGTTCTGTCTTTTGCCCCAAATGGTAATACCGATCTGCTGATTCCCAATCTCGGCGCCGTGGGAGGAGATGGCACCAGCGCCGGCCCGAATGATCCGAACTACAACTATCCCTTCGTGACCGACTCCGCGACACAGGTTTTCTTCAACCCCCCCTGCAATTTCCTCGTGCTCGGCCAGAATGTAAAGCGGCCGACTGAGTTCCTGGACGAATGTGACGCCGATATCGAAGCCAGGTACAAGTACAACGCCAGCGGGATCCAGACCAACGGCTCCGTCGAGCAGGACGACATGGAGTTCACGCTCGGTCTACGGACCGGCTACAACATCACTCGTCACTGGGAGGTCGAGCTCGATCTCGGGTTCGGAAAGCAACGCCTCAATATGACCAAGAACCTCGTTCCTCTGCTGACGGCGTCCGTCAACGATGTCAACGACCCGCGGGCGCCGCAGTTGGCGAAGTTTTTCCAGTTCACGTTCGCCAACAGGGATTATGCTGCCCTGTTTCCAAGTAACGAGGCCAACCGCGAGATCCCCAGCGTCATCGCAAGCCGCCTCGCCAACGACCCCAACTACAATATCCCGGTGTTTTTCCCCCAGAGGACCGACGTGGGATTCATCAAGCCGCAAGGGAAAACATTCGACGACGTCACCGAGTTCATCAACGAGGTTCTGCAAGATCCCACGGCTTTTCGCAACCGCGCCAACCAGATCAACATGGATGTTTTCACGGTCACCGGACGATCAACTACAACTTCAACACGAAGGCCGATAGCCGCTTCGTCCCCTACCTATCGGCCGGCGCAGGGCGCTGGTTCCGCCGGTTCGATACCCCGTTCGAGGGAGACGATTCATCCTTCCTGGTTTACGGGGGCGGCATCCGTCTCTTCGTGAACGAGATCTTCTCGTTCAGGGCCGACTTCCGGGCCGTGACCTACACGAGCGACAGTTTCACCATCACGGGAAAACTGACGAACCAGAACCTGAAGGACATCACGGACTTCACCTTCTGTTTCGCCGATCAGCCGGGCATCGAGCCGCCGTGTATTTTTATGATGGATCCACTGCCCGGTCAGCAATTCCCGAACTTCGGGGGCGGCGGCGGAAACGCTTCCCTGCGGATCGATGCCGACCTGGATGATTTCTTCGAGATCAGGTTCGGGTTCGATGTGATACTGGGGGGTCGCTGATCCGGATCGCGAGCGGTCCCGTCGGCTCGGCCGGGCCTGTTCCCTCGCCGGCAAGATGTACTTGACAGCATGGGTGGGGGTCAATATACTCCCTGTTTCCTTCGGTTTATGAGAGTTGTCCCCGTGGTGGGCACCTCCCCACTGGACTGAAGGCTGCATGCCGGGTGAGCGATCATCGGGCGTGACTCCGATGAAAGAGGAGGTCGGCAAGAGCGTCATGGAACTTCAGAACGACACGACGCCGGAAGGCGAGGTCAGGGGGCAGGCGCCGGCCAAACGATCCGCGCGAGAAGAGGAGAAGGATCCCGCCGCACGCATCGCTGGCCCCAAGATGGCGATCACTCCGATCGATCAGGGAAGGGGACACCTGCCCGGCGCCGGGGGGCTGAGTCAAGAGGAGTTCGAGAAGCTCCGGGATATTTACGATGAGAGCTTCAAGAACCTGGCCGAGGGACAGGTCGTCACCGGTACAGTCCTGAAGGTCCTGCCCAACGAGGTCATCGTCGACGTCGGGTACAAGTCCGAAGGGTTGATCGATATCTCGGAATTCGCCGACGCGTCGGGGAAGGTCCGCGTCGCCGCAGGCGATAAAGTCGACGTTCTCCTCGAGAAGACCGAGAACAAGGACGGTTATGTAGTCCTCTCGAAAGAGAAGGCCGAGAAGATGAAGATCTGGGACGAGGTGGAACGCGCCTATAACACCGGAGCGGTCATCACGGGCCGGGTCATCGAAAGGATCAAGGGGGGGCTCGCGATCGACATCGGGATCCGCGCCTTCCTTCCCGGTTCGCTAGTGGACATCCGCCCGGTTCGCAATCTCGACTCGCTCAGGCACAAAGAGTTCCGGATGCGTGTCATCAAGGTGAACAAGCGCCGCGGCAACATCGTTTTGTCGCGCAAGGCCATTCTCGAGCAGGAAAACAAGGAAAAGAAAAAGAAGACACTCGAGATCCTCGAGGAAGGCAAGACCATCAAGGGTGTTGTCAAGAACATCACCGGCTACGGCGCGTTCCTGGACCTGGGAGGCATTGACGGGTTGCTCCATATCACGGATATGTCGTGGGGACGGATCAACCATCCCTCCGAGCTTTTCGCCGTGGGCGATGAAGTCGAGGTCGTGGTCCTGAAGTTCGACCGGCAGACCGAGCGCGTTTCCCTCGGGTACAAGCAGCTCCGACCGGATCCGTGGGAGAAGGTGGGCGAAAAGTACCCGCCCCAGACCAGGATCAAGGGAAAAGTGGTGAGCCTCACCGACTACGGCGCCTTCGTGGAACTGGAGCCGGGCGTCGAAGGCCTGATTCACGTTTCCGAGATGTCCTGGACCAAGAAGGTCAAGCATCCCTCCAAGATCCTCAACATAGGGGACACGGTCGATACCGTCATTCTCGACGTCGATCTCAAGCAACGACGCCTCTCGCTCGGCCTCAAGCAGACCGAACCGAACCCCTGGGACCTCATAGCGCAGAAGTACGAGGCCGGCTCCCGGATCACGGGCACCGTCCGCAACCTCACCGACTTCGGCGCCTTCGTCGAGGTGGAGGAGGGCGTCGACGGGCTGGTCCATATTTCCGATCTGTCCTGGACCAAGCGGATCAAACACCCCTCCGAGGTGCTCAAGAAGGGCGATACGCTGGAGGCGATGATCCTCAAGATCGACGCGGAGAACCAACGCCTCTCCCTGGGACTCAAGCAACTGGGTCCCAACGTCTGGGACGACTTTTTCGCCAACCACAAGACCGGCGACACGATCGTCGGCCGCGTGGTCAGGCTGACCGATTTCGGTGCTTTCGTCGAGATCGCCGAGGGGGTGGAAGGGCTGATTCACGTATCGGAGGTCGCGGAGGAACGCATCGAGCACCTTCAGGATAGATTGTCCGTGGATCAGGTGGTCCGTGCCAAGATCATCAAGCTCGACCCCTCGGAACGCAAGATCGGGCTGTCGATAAAGGCCATGGGTGGCGAGAGCGCCGTCGAGGAGCTGGAGGAATACAAGTCCAGCTCCGGCGAATCGCCTACCACCATCGGGGATGTCGTGGGGGAGATTCCGACCGTCGGGGAGGACCGGTCGGATGACGACGAGGATGACAAGAAATGACGGGTTCGATGGTCGTGAAAGAGGACCTATGACCAAGGCCGAGCTGGTGGAAGAGGTTTCGAAGAAATCCGAGTTGACCAAAAAGCACGCTGAAGTCATCGTCAAGACCGTCTTCGACTCGATTATCACCGCCCTGCACAGGGACCAGAAAATCGAGCTGCGCGGCTTCGGTAGTTTCAGGATCCGCCAGAGACGGTCACGGCAGGGCCGGAACCCCAAGACCGGTGAGAAGGTTCACGTGCCCGCGAAGAAGATTCCGTACTTCAAGCCGGGTAAGGAACTCAAGGAACTCATCAACCGCTGATCCCGTGTCGATGAGAATGGATGCGCAGTCTCCTCACACCATGGAGGTACGATTACCTGGTCCAGGGTAGACCCGAGGGGGAATGTATCTTCTGCGTGGCGCTGGCGGGGGCCGACGATGCACAGACCCTGGTTGTCTACCGTGCCGCGCACAACTTCATCATCCTGAACCGATACCCCTACACGAACGGTCACGTCATGATCGTCCCCAACGATCATCTGGCTTTCCCCTCGGAATCGGGTCCCGAGCAACGCAGCGAAATGATGCATCTGGCCGCCGTCTGCGAGGAGACCCTCCGGGATGTTTACTCGGCCGACGGCATCAACCTCGGCATGAACCTCGGGGTTGCCGCCGGCGCCGGTATCGAGGCCCACTACCACCTCCACGTCGTCCCGCGCTGGCAAGGGGACACGAACTTCATGGCGGTCACAGCCGACACACGGCTGGTGCCCGAGGATTTCGCCCGAACACGCGCGCGCCTGCGCGAGACGCTCTGCGGTCGTCTCGGGCCGGAACCGATCGCCCATGACTGAGCCTTCATCCACCGCGACGCTCCCGCCGCCCGTCAGCCGGACCTCCCCGGCCCCCGGATCGGCCGGATCGGGCCTGCCTGGCGACCTCCGGACGTTTCTGATAGAGACCTGGGGCTGCCAGATGAACGAGCACGACTCGGAGACGATCGCGAACCTGCTGTACCCCGCGGGCTACCAGGCGAGCGAGCGCGAGGACGACGCCGACGTCCTGATCGTCAACACCTGCTCGATCCGCGACAAGGCCGAGCACCAGCTCT
>JBHHZN010000062.1:0-9519 GCA_046758155.1 Acidobacteriota bacterium
GCCCGGCTCGCTCGGGAGCTGGAGGCGAAGGGCCCGCGTTACAAGCCGCGCACGCGCCATCTCAACCCGGACGGCACGCCGCGCTACACGAACAGGTTGATTCTCGAGACCAGCCCCTATCTCCTCCAGCACGCGCACAACCCGGTCAACTGGTACCCGTGGGGGGACGAGGCTTTCGACACGGCGCGCAAACAGGATCGACCGGTCCTGCTCTCCATCGGCTACTCCTCCTGCTACTGGTGTCACGTCATGGAGCGGGAGAGCTTCGAGGATCCGGAGATCGCCCGTTACCTCAACGAGAACTTTGTCGCCATCAAGGTGGACCGCGAGGAGCGGCCCGATCTGGACGGCGTGTACATGCGGGCCGTCGAGGCGATGGGAGTCGGCGGCGGCTGGCCAATGACGACGGCGCTCACACCGGACCGGAAGCCGTTCTTCGGCGCCACGTACATACCGCCGCGTCGCGGCGCCAGGGGGGCGCGACAAGGGTTCTGGGAGATCCTGCACATGCTGCACGAGCAGTACGCGACCCGCAGGGAAGCCGTCGTGGCGCGGGCGGCCGAGATCAGCCGCCGCGTGGCGCGGACCACCGCCCCGGAGGCTCCCGGCGACCTGCCCGGCGCGGCCGCGATCGCCGACGCGGTGCGCTCCCTGGCGGGAGGCTACGATCCGGTCAACGGCGGGTTCGGCGCCGGCAGGAAGTTCCCTCGCCCGGTGACGCTGGAGTTGCTCCTGCGCTACCAGCGCAGGACGGGCGATCGGCGAGCGCTCGCGATGGTCGAGCACACTCTCGAGCGAATGGCGGCGGGTGGCATCCACGATCAGATCGGCGGCGGGTTCCACCGCTACGCTGTGGAGCCGACCTGGTCGATCCCGCACTTCGAGAAGATGCTGTACGACAATGCGCAACTGGCGTCGCTGTACCTCGAGGCGTTCCAGGCCACGGGCCGGAAGGAATTCGCCCGCGTGGCGCGCCGCACGCTCGATTACGTGGCCCGCGAGATGAGCGATACGGGCGGAGGGTTCTTCTCCGCCACCGATTCCGAGACTCCGTCCCCGTCGGGCGAGGGCGAAGAAGGCCTGTTCTTCACCTGGACACCCGATGAGATCCGCGATGTCCTCGGAGAAAAGACAGCGCGCGGCATCATCGCCTATTACGGCGTGACGCGGAAAGGGAACTTCGAGGGGCGCAACGTGATGCGCTTGGCGGGAACCGCGCAGGCCGTGGCATCGACGCTCGGCATGAGCCCGGACACGCTCGCGCGCGAGGTGGAAAGAGCCCGCAAGCGGCTCTACGAGGCGCGGAGTCGGCGGGAGCCGCCCAGCTTGGATACGAAGATCGTGACCGCCTGGAACGCTCTGATGCTGTCGGCGTTCGCCCGCGGCTCCATGGTGCTCGGCGACGCCGGCTACCGCGACCGGGCCGTCGCCGCGGCGCGGTTCCTGCTCGAGCATCTCGAGAAGGACGGCCGGCTCGCGCGCAGCTACGCCGGCGGACGGCCGGGCAAGCCGGGGGTGCTGTCCGACTACTCCTTCCTGGTGGCGGGGCTCCTCGATCTGTACGAGGCGACCTTCGACGATGGGTGGCTCAGGCGGGCCATCGCGTTGAACGCCTCCATGCAGGAGCACTTCGAGGACAAGCCCGGCGGCGGGTTCTTCATGACGGCCGATGATGCAGACCGCCTCCTGGTGCGCGAGAAGCCTCACTTCGATGGGGCGGAACCGTCGGGCAACTCGGTGGCCGTCTTGAACCTGCTGCGCCTGCACGAATTCACCGGCGACGAGCGCTACCGGAAGGCGGCCGAACGGACCTTCAGGGCTTTCAGCCGCCGGCTCAGCGGCGGGCGGTCCTCGGCGGCGTTGATGCTGTGCGCGCTGGATTTCTATCTCGACGAGCCGAAGGAGATTGTGCTGGTCGCCCCCGATCGTCCCGAGCAGGCCCGTCCTTTCCTGGATCGGCTGGCCCGCACGTTCGTCCCGAACCGGGTCGTCGTCACGACGATGGCGGGCGACCCGCTCGAACGACTGGCCGGACTGATGCCACTCGTCAAGGATCGCGGCGTCAAGGACGGCAAGGCCACGGCCTACGTCTGCGTGAACCGTGTCTGCAAGTTGCCCACGACCGACCCGGAGGAATTCGCACGGCAGATCGCCGGCGTCACGCCGTACCAGGGGTTCACGCCGTCGCCGCTCGGCCCGCCGGCACGATCCCGACGGTGAGGCGCAGCCCGGCGCCCGGCCGATCGCGAGGCGTCTCGCGCGATCCTGGAAGGATGCTCTCGCGGCAGCCGGCGGGATGCCGGCCGGTGGCGGCGCGCGGGTCGGAGCCGGCCCCCCCGTGGTACACTGTGCCCGGCGACCCCGTTGGCAGCTCCTGACGAGAAGACGAGGCACCACGCGACGATGCCCGACCGCGATCCCGACAGATCCGCCGGCAGCGATCCCATGGGGCGCCGGAGCTTTCTCTCCCTTTCATCCAGTCTCGCGATGCTCGCCGGTCTCGCCGGCGGCTACGGCGCCTTCGCGCTCATCGCCGCGCGGTTTCTCTATCCCGCCAGACCCCGCGCCAGACGCTGGATGTTCGTGGCAGTGGCGAACGAGCTCCGGCCGGACGCGACCCTGGTCTACGAGTTGCCCGGCGGCGCGCGGGTGAACGTCACCCGGCAGGGATCGTCGGGCGGCGTGGAAGATTTCGTCGCCCTGTCGAGCGTCTGTCCGCACCTGGGATGCCACGTTCACTGGGAGGCCGCCAACGCGAGGTACTTCTGCCCGTGCCACAACGGCGTCTTCGACGCCACGGGCCGCGCCACCGGCGGACCGCCGGGCGAGGCCGGCCAGTCTCTGTCGCGCTACCGGCTCAAGATCGCGGATGGCCTGCTGTACATCCAGGCGCCGCTGGATCGGCTGGCGGGCGGCGAGCACCGGGCGGGGACGCTCGACCGCGTGGCCGGCATCCAGGGCCCGGGCCACGATCCGCGCCGCGCGGGACGGAAGGCGGTTTGCGCGGAGCGGTGCGGCGCGAAGGACCGCGCGTGAACGGGCCAGCCGCCTGGATCAAGGAGCGCCTCCCCGTCTCGGGCGCATGGCTGCGTGAGCTGACGAACGAGCCCGTCCCGTATCATCTCAAGAGATGGTGGTTCGCACTGGGTGGGACTCCGGCGTACCTGTTCGTCGTGCAGATCATCACCGGCATCCTGCTGGCCTTTTACTACGAGCCGGCGCCGGCGGCCGCCTACGGGTCGGTGCGATACATCACGCGCGAGGCCGCCTTCGGCTGGTACATCCGTAGCGTTCACAAGTGGGCCGCGACGTTGATGATCGCCGCCGTGGTGCTCCACCAGATGCGCGTTTATTTCACGGACGCTTACCGCAAGCCGCGCGAGATCAACTGGCTGGTCGGGATGAGCCTGCTCGTCTGCACGCTGATGGCGGGGTTCACCGGCTACAGCCTCGTCTTCGAGCAGTTGTCGTACTGGGGCGCCACCGTTGGCGCCAACATCACCGACACCGTGCCGCTCGTGGGCGGGTTCCTCAAGACGATGCTCCTGGCGGGCGAGGTCTACAACGTCAACACCCTCTCGCGGTTCTTCATCCTGCACGCCGCCGTGCTGCCGGTGACCATGATCCTCCTGATCGCGATGCACATCGCCATCATCAGGATGCAGGGGATCACGGAGATGAAGTTCTCCGATGAGCCGGAGGGGGCGCCCGAGACCTTCAACTTCTTCCCCGATCACCTCTATACCGAGTTGATCATCGGCCTGGTCCTCATGATCGTCCTCAGCGCCCTGGCCACCATCCTGCCGGCGAGCATGGGGCCGGTGGCGGATCCGCAGACGACGCCCGAGGTCATCAAGCCCGAATGGTACTTCTACGTCGCGTTCCGCTGGCTCAAGCTGTTCAGCGGAACCACGGCGGTGCTCAGCATGGGGCTGGTCGTCTTCACTATGTTCTCCTGGCCGTTCATCGACGCCTGGATGCGGCGCCGGACGCGGCTGCGCGAGGCGAGCACCTGGATCGGAATCGGCGGCGTGATCGCCATCATCGGACTGACGGTCTGGGAGGCCGCCGTCCGGCACTGACGCGAAGAGAGGAATCGATGACACTGGAACAGAAGCGGTACACGATCGCGGCGCTGGGTGGGCTGTTCCTGCTCTCGCTGGTGTTCGTCCAGTGGATGGAGGTCGAGCGCAAGGCGGAGGAGAGCGGCACCCGCCGCAAGACCATCCACGTGCCGGCGAACTCGCGCCACTGCGTCGACTGCCACGCGCAGACGACCCCCGGCATCATCGCCCACTGGGAAGGGAGCACGCACGCCGAGAAGGGCGTCGGCTGCGCCGAATGCCACAGCGCCGGGAAAGCCGACGCGGACGGTTACGAGCATTACGGCGCCCACATCGCCACCATCGTCACGCCGCGCGACTGTTCCCGCTGCCACGCGACGGAGGCGAGCGAGTTCGCGCAGAGCCACCACGCCGCGGCCGGCAACATCCTGGCCTCGCTGGACAATTTTCTGGCCGAGACGGTGGAAGGGGCGCGGGTGGCCTTCGATCCGCACGGACCCACGCCCGGCAAGGTGGTCGAGTCGGTCAACGGCCTCGCCAGCGCGTTCTCCGGCTGCCTGCAATGCCATGGATCCCTGGTGGCGCTGCAGGCCACCGGCGGCGGGATGATCACGGCCGAGGACCTGCGTCCCGACGAGAACGGCGAGCCGACCAACCTGGACGCGGTGGCCAGGGTCGTGCGCGATGACAACGGCCGCCCGCTGCTGCACCCCGGCACGTGGCCCAATACCGGCATCGGCCGGCTGAACCTGGACGGCTCTCGCGGAAGCTGCTCGGCCTGCCACAGCCGGCATGATTTCTCGCCGCGGCGCGCGCGGCAACCCGAGAACTGCGGCAAGTGCCACCTCGGCCCCGACCACCCGCAGAAGGAGATCTACGAGGAGTCCAAGCACGGTGTGGCGTACCGCGACCTGCGGGCGCAAATGAACCTGGACAGCGACCACTGGGTCCTGGGGGTGGATTACTCGGCGGCTCCGACCTGCGCGACCTGTCACATGTCCGGGAACATGCGCAACGGCGGCCGCGTCACGCACGACCCCGGCGAGCGGATCTCCTGGACTAACCGCCCCCCGATCAGCCTCGTCATGGACACCGACATCAACCACAAGATCGTCACCGAGACCGACCCGGCGCGGCGACGGAAGCTGATCTACGATTCGGCCGAGCGTAAGCGCGACCGCATGAAGCAGGTCTGCTCGCACTGCCACACGCCTGATTACGTGAACGCCTTTTACCGGCAGTACGATGACCTCGTGATCCTGTACAACGAGAAGTTCGCCCGTCCCGGCGGGAAGATCATGGCCGCCCTGGCCGCGCAGTCCCTGAGGACACCGACGCAGTTCGACGAGCCGATCGAGTGGACCTGGTTCTACCTCTGGCACCACGAGGGACGCCGGGCCCGTCACGGCGCCTCGATGATGGCCCCCGACTACACGCACTGGCACGGCATGTTCGAGGTGGCCGAACGCTTCTACATGGCGCTCGTTCCCCAGGCACGCGCGATCACGGCGCGGGCCGCCCGCGGGGGACACGCCGAGCAGGCGCGCAGGGTCGATGCCGTCATCGATGAGATCCTCGCCCGGCCGGAGCATCGATGGTTCAAGGAGGGGGCCGAGGGCCAGAGCGAGAAGATCCGCCAGGAGATGCAGCGACGCTACGGGCAGGACGCGAGCTGATGAGACACCGGCCTGAGACGTAGGGATTGCCCCAGGGCGGCCGGCGCGGGCTGAGCCGGCCGGTTCGCGCGCGGGCCGCCGGCCCTCCCGGGCTGAGCACGGCCGCCGTCTCCGGCGGCCGTGGCGGCGACTCCGATCTTCGGGGACCGGTCGGCTGGAGGAGGCCCGCGTCATGGCGCCCGGCCGATGGTCGATCCCGGCTCCGGGCTGGTATCATAAATGTGTTGTCCTGGGGTGCGAACCGTCTCCGGCGGAGCCCGGCGGCATCCGGCATCGCCCGGGAGCCGGTCCCTCCGCAGGGAGGGGGACCTCTTGAGGAGAGAGAACGGAATGTATCGTCTTGTCCTGCTGCGCCACGGCGAGAGCACATGGAACAAGGAGAACCGTTTCACCGGGTGGACCGACGTCGACCTGACGGAAAAAGGGGTCACCGAGGCCATCGAGGCAGGGCGCATCCTGCGCGACGAGGGGTACGTATTCGACGTGGCGTTCACGTCGGTTCTGAAGCGCGCGATCCGGACGCTCTGGCTCGCGCTCGAGCAGATGGACCTCGTCTGGATCCCGGTGCATCGCTCGTGGCGGCTCAACGAGAGACACTACGGGGCGCTGCAGGGGCTCAACAAGGCCGAGACCGCCGAGCGGCACGGCCTGGAGCAGACGATGCTGTGGCGCCGCAGCTATGCGGTGCGCCCTCCGGCGCTGACTCGGGAGGACCCTCGTTTCCCGGGCCATGATCCGCGCTACGCCGGCGTCGACCCGGCCGAGCTGCCGCTGACGGAGTGCCTCAAGGACACCGTCGAGCGTTTTCTTCCTTACTGGAAGGACACGATCGCCCCGGTCGTGCGGTCCGGAAAGCGCGTGCTGATCTGCGCGCACGGCAACAGCCTGCGGGCGCTCGTGAAGTACCTGGACGATGTCCCGGACGACGAGATCGTTTCACTCAATATCCCCACGGGGGTGCCCCTCGTCTACGAGATCGGCGATGATTTTTCTCCCATCCGGCACTTCTACCTGGGTGACCCGGAGGCGATCGAGAAAGCGACCCGCGACGTGGCGGGCCAGCTCGAGCGCAAGCCCTGAGGGGCCGCGGCGGCGCCGCTCAGCGGGCGTTCATCCTCTGGGAGCGCGGCATCCGGATGGCTTCCTTGACCGGGAGCCCCGCGCCGATGAGGCCGGCGATGCACTTCGCCTCCCGCTTGTCCGGCAGGAACCGGCCCGCGCCGATCCTCACGCCGTCCTCCTTGACGAGGCGGATGTCGTAAAGCGGGGTGGTCCCGCTCTGCATGCCGATCCTCAGCTCCACCTGCCGCAGCTCATCGAGCCGGACGACGCGCGTGGAGGAGAAAATAAGGAATCTCGACCGTACCGTCACGCGGTCCGCCGAGCACGTGATGGTGATGCTGGTGAAGAGGTGCTGGAACAAGCTCAGCGTGATCAGAGCCCCGAACGCCCCCCAGATCACCCTGAAAAAGAGAGGGATCATCTCCTGGGACTGCAAAAAGGCGAAGATCCCCCACCAGACGGCGCTGAAAGCTGCCATGCCCGAGAGGACCCCCAGGTTGCGGGCCGCGGGGATGTGGATGCGGGTGGCGTTGCCCTCGCGCGTCACCCGGATCCTGGATCCGGGCGGCTGCACGGGCAGGCCGCCGGAACGCCTCGCGGGGACCGCCGGGGCGAAGCCTCCCTGCTCGGCGAGCCGATCGGTCTCGGCCGTCCGGAACACGGGGACCTCGAACGTGGTCGTGTAGTCGATCCCCGGCCGCGCGGCGCCGACGCTCAGGCGCCAGATGACGCGATCATCGGCGTCGCGGTCATCACTCTCGGGGATATCGCGCGGGAGGACGAAGGCCACCGGGATGAGGATCCCCCCCCCGCCGGAGCCGATCTCGGCCTGGCCAACGCTGGTGGATTCCTGCCACAGGACCGATTCGCGGACGGTGCGGTTGCGCCCCGATCCCGACACGGTCCGACGAATGCACTTCAGGTCCAGGCGGCAATCGCGCAACTGCTCGATCGGCATGCGAACGCGCACCGTTCCCTGTAATCGCCCGCCTATCACGCCTGGCACCTCGCGCATCGCGAACAGGGCAGTCCCGAAACGCATGTACCTGGCCACCGCGCGGACGGCCCAGACGGCGAGCAGGATCCCGACGAGGCCGATCGCGCACAGCACGAACAGCATGAAAGGCTGGATGGCCGCCCGTCCGAGGCCTCCCAGGATCACCTGGGGCCACATCAAGCCGTTCCAGGCCGTCGCGAAGAGCACCGCCATCAACATGGCGCGTTTGTTGCCGCCGCGGATTCTCCCGGCGGCCCAGTCGGGTCTCGCTTCCCACGGTTTCGCGTGCGGGGCATGGTCCTCGCCCCCGCCCGTGTTCTGGTTCCGGAAAAGCACCGCGTGTTCCTCCCTCTCGCTGTCCGGGTCTCGATCGTTCGGTCCGAGGGGGGAACTTAGGCTGAAGTTCCTTCCGAATGTGGAGCCCTGGTTTTGCGTAAGCGCGCGAAATCAGGGCTCTTTTCATGTCAGGAAGGTGAGATGTGGGTGCCATGTCGTTGGCATGTAAATAGCCGAAGTGTGATCGGTATGGCTCTTGACAATCCCTGGTTAGCTCGCTATTATGGTTGGCATGTATATCGCCACCATCCCCAACCGCAGCTCTCCCCCCGCCATCCTGCTACGAGAAGGCTATCGCCAGGGGGGCAAGGTCAGGACCCGTACCCTGGCCAACCTCTCCAAGCTGCCCGCTGAAGCGGTCGCGGTGCTGCGGAAAGTGCTCCAGGGCGAGAAACTCATCAACGCCCGCGACGCCTTCGAGGCCATCTCCTCGCCACACCATGGACACGTGCAGGCGGTGCTGGACGCCATGCGACGGCTCGGCTTTGCCCAGCTCATCGCCTCACGCCCGTCGCGACAACGAAACCTCGTGGTGGCGATGGTGGCGGCTCGGATCCTGGAGCCCGACAGCAAGCTCGGCACCACCCGCTGGTGGAACCTCACCACCTTGCCCTCTCTGATCGGAGTCTCGGATGCCGACGAAGATGACCTGTACACCGCGATGGACTGGCTGCGAAAGCGACAGCCGTTCATCGAGAAGAAGCTGGCGGCTCGGCATCTCCACAACGACGGCATGGCCCTGTACGACCTGAGCTCCAGCTACTTCGAGGGCGTCACCTGCCCCCTGGCGGCGCTCGGTCACAACCGCGACGGCAAGAAGGGAAAGCTCCAGGTCAACTACGGCTTGCTGACAGACCCGCGGGGCGTCCCCGTCGCGGTGTCGGTCTTCAAGGGCAACACCTCAGACCCAACAACGCTGTTGCCTCAGGTCGACAAGGTTCGGAAGGACTTCGGCATCGAGCGCTTCGTGCTGGTTGGCGATCGCGGGATGATCGCCCAGAAGCAGATCGACGCCCTGCGGAAGTTCGACGGCATCGACTGGGTCGCTGCGCTTCGGTCCAAGGCGATTCGCAAGCTCTTGGACGGAGGAGCCCTGGAGCTTGGACTGTTCGACAAGCGCAACCTGTTCGAGTTAACCCACCCGGACTTCCCCGAAGAGCGACTGGTCGCGTGTCGGAACCCCGAACTCGCCAAACGGCGGGCCCACAAGCGCACGAGCTTGCTCGAGGCGACCGCCAAGGAGATGGAGAAAGTCCGTCGGATGGTGCAACGGGGAAGCCTGCGCGGCCAGGACGACATCGGCGTGCGAGTCGGCAAGGTCGTCAACAAGTACAAGGTCGCCAAGCACTTCAAGCTCACCATCGAAGACACACGCTTCGACTTC
>JBHHZN010000063.1:0-9457 GCA_046758155.1 Acidobacteriota bacterium
AGGCCGTGCACCGACCGGAGTCCGCCGGGTTTCTGCGGCTGCCCGGCCCTGTTCCTCTCGAGCTCCTCGGCCAGCACGTCGATCCGGCGCTGCAGCTCGGCCGCGCTCGGCGAGGCCTCCTGGGTCTTCTCGAGGGAGGCTTCCAGCTCTCGCACCCGCCGCTCGAGATCGGCGATGCGCCGGTCGGGCTCTTCCTCCCGTCCGCCGGTCTCGGCGCCCCCGGCGACGCCGTCCGCGCCGGGCGGAAGGTAGGCGAGCTCGAAGCCGGGCGTCGCGCGGCGCTCGACAGCGCCGTCCGCCCCGGCCGCCAGGTAAAGGGCCGACAGATCGGGCTGACTTTCGGCCCAGAGCAATCCCTCGCGCGGCCCCATGACCAGGACGGCTGTCGAGGCCGCATCGGCCAGCGTCGCCGTCGGCGCGATGACCACGGCGCTGGCGTCGGTGTCGACGGTCAGGCCGGTCCGCGGATCGACGACGTGTCCCAGGCGGACGCCGCCGGCCATGATGCCGCGCTCGGCGTTGCCGGAGGTCGCCACGGAGGCATCGCGCAGCCGCAGCGCCAGCAACTGCTCGTCCCGCCTGAGCGGGTGGGCCACGCCGACTTGCCAGGCTTCCTGTCCCGGCGGGGAGCCGATCGCGAGGATCTGTCCTCCGAAATCCAGCAAGGCGGAGGTGACGCCCCTGCCGCGCAGGATGCGGGCCGCGGCGTCCAGCGCGAACCCCTTGCCGAGGGCTCCCGGATCGAGCCCCATGCCGGCGACCCGGAACCGCACCGAGCGGTGGGTGGGGTCCATCCTCAGAAGCCGGTAGCCGACCTTCTCGCGTGCCCGCTCGATCTCGGCCGCGCTCGCCCGTCTGCCCTCGCCCCGCAGGTCCCAGACCTGCACGAGGGGGGCGACCGTGATGTCGACCGCGCCATGGCTCCTGCGGGCCAGCTCGACCGACCGGGCGAGGAAACCGTACAGGTCGTCCGAGCAGGCGAACGGGGCCGCCGTGGCCTGCCGGTTCAAACGGCTCAACTCGCTGTCGGGCCGGTAATCGCTGAGGATCGCCTCCAGGCGGGCGATCTCATCGAAGGCGGCCTCTATCGCCTCGGCCGCCTCCTCCCGGCCGATGCCGGAACCGGGCGCCCAGGCGACGGTGGCTTCGCACCGCGTGCCCATGAGAAACCGCTCGCGCGTGACCCGGCCGGGGGCGGAGAAGGCCGCCAGAGATGCGACCGCCAGGACCATCAGGGTGGAAAGGATTCTCGGTGCTATCGTCACGACTGCCGTCCTCATGAATTGGGGGGTTGTTCGGATGCCGCCCGGGCGAAGGGGAGTCCTCTCGCGCCGTCGCGGGCGGAATGACCTGCGCGGATGTTCACTGGCACTTCTCGCACAAACCGACGATGCGCAGCGAATGCCTCATCGGCTTGAATTTCCAGTCGCGGCAGACTTTCTCCTGGCGCCGTTCGAGCGGATCGTCGGAGAACTCGATCACCTTGCCGCACGACAGGCAGATCATGTGCTCGTGGTGCTGGCGCCGGTGGACGTGCTCGAAGAAGGCGTTCTTCCGGTCCAGGTAGACACGCCGGACCAGGCCGCTCTTGATCAGGTGCTCGAGGGTGCGGTAGATCGTCGCCCGGGAGACGGGGATCTTCTTGTGGACGAACCGCAGGTGGAGATCGTCGGCCCCGAAATGCTCGGGCGAGCTGAGGACCTCGCGCAGGACGAGGAACCGCGTGCGGGTCAGCTTCAGGTGCTGGCCGGCGAGATATTCACGAAACAGGACCTCCCCCTCGGCCGGCCCGGTGTGTTCGGCCGGTTTCGGTTTCCCGGCGCCCCGGGTCGGTGACACAGCCGGTCGCCGCTTGCTGGTCTTCATCGTGCTCGCCTCGTTGGCCGCGTCCCGCAGAGGGGGTGCGGTATCTATATTGCGACTCAATCTCAATATTGACCAAGAAGAAATTTACAACGCCCCGGAGGGAGGTGTCAAGAGGAAGGGGGGGTGAGTCACCCGCCGGCCGGGCCTGAGGCCGCGGGGCCGGGTCAGCGGATCCGGGATTCGCGCGGTTTCGGGCGGAGGATCGCGTCCAGATCGGGATAGGGGGGCGGCGAGGCCGGGCGGGCGAACAGGAACCCCTGGACCAGGCCGACGCCGATCTGCTTGAGCGTCTCGAGCTCTTCGTGCTCCTCGATGCCTTCCGCCACGACCTCGATGCCGACGTCGCGCGCGAAGCGGGTGATCGTCTCGACGAGCTGCTGCTTTATCGCGCGGCGATGGATCCCGCGCACGAGGCTCATGTCGATCTTGACGAACTCGGGCTGGATCTCGGCGATGGAGGTGAGCCCGGAGTAGCCCGAACCCATGTCGTCGATCGCCAGGCGGAACCCCAGGGAACGGAAGTACGTGAGCGTCTGGCGAAACGCCGTGAAGTCTCTCACGGCGGAGTGTTCCGTCATCTCGAGGACGACGCGATCCGGCGTGAGGTCCACCTGCTCGAGCAAACGCAGGGTCTGCTCGCTGCGAAACTGCGGATCGTTGATCGAGTCGGGCTCGACGTTGAGAAACAGCAGATGGCCGTCGGTGAGGCGCGAGAGCCCTTCCATGGCGCGCTCACGGCAGAGCCGCTCGAGCGGCCAGAGCGAGTCGTTCGCGTAGGCGGCCTTGAAGAGCTGCTCGATGTTGTCGAAGCCGTTTCCGGATGGCCGGCTGAGGGCTTCCCATCCGAGGACGCGCTTGTGGAAGACGTCCACGATCGGTTGATACACGGAGTGGATGAGCCGGGAGGTGATGACCCGGCTCAGGGCTTGGCGGTGATCCTCCAGGGCCCGGTGCTGCTGGGTCACCGAATCCGCCTGCGCCTCGTCGAGGGCGCGGTAGACCAGCCGCTCGGTGCGGATGGCCGGATCGTTCATCACGAAGCTCGCCCCCACGAAGCAACTGAATCGCTCGGAGATCTCCGCCGGGAGCCTCTTCCACAGAAAGCGCCTGAGCTTGCCGTAAAGCCTGTCGCGGACCTTCTGCAGGTCGTCCGTGGACATCATCTTGCCGGCGCGCGGCGGCGACAGGAGGACCAGGAAGGCGTTACCGCTGATCATGACCTCGGAGATGAAGTCATCGCGCCGGAGGTGCTGTGTCTTGATTGACGCGAGGAACCTGCCCACGTCGCGCACGATGCGGTCGAACGCCTTCCAGCCCGTGACCCTCTCGATCCCGCTGCTTTGAAGGATGTTGATGGACAGGATGCCGAGGAATCCGTGCGAGCAGAGCTGGTTGCGCATCTGCTCGAGCAACAAGGGGACGGTGGGCAGATCGGTCACCTGGTCGATCAGCAGGTCGGGGTCGAAAGGTGACCGGTCGGATACCTTCGGCCGGCGGGCCGGTAGCATCTGGCCCGCGGATTTATTCTTTCCCGACATCGTCTTCCCCAAGTTGCCTGACGGTCAGCGTGGGAGGCGCGTCCGAGGGCTGATCCCCCGAGAGGTACACGGTCTTGTAGGCCTGGACGCTGTTGCGGCCGCTCCTCTTGCCCTCGTAAAGCGCTTCGTCGGCGTGGCGGATCAGCTCGGCGCTGTTCTTCCCGTCGATCGGGAAGGTCGCGACGCCTCCGCTGACCGTGACGCGCCCGGAGGGTTGGGACGCTTCTTGAGGATAGGCGTACTGCTCGACGCTTTGCCGGATCTTCTCGGCCGCGCGCACCGCGCCCTCCTTGTCGGTGGCGGGCAACAGGACCACAAACTCCTCGCCTCCGTAGCGGGCCGCGAAATCCTCCTGCCGGATATTCGATCGGATCAGCTTGCCCGTGATCCGCAGGGCCTCGTCTCCCGAGAGGTGACCGTTGGTGTCGTTGTAGATCTTGAAGTGATCGATGTCGAACATGAACAACGACAGCGGCGTTCCTTCCTCTTCCGCCCTGATGATCTCCTCGGCCATTTGCGTGAGCAGGTGTCTCTTGTTGGACAGGCCGGTCAGGCCATCCGTGTTGGCGCTCGCGCGGAACATCGAGAGCAGCCTCGCGTTCTGCATCGCGATGCTGGCGAAATCGGCGATCATCTTCAGCATCTTCTTGTCGTTCTTCGGGCGGCGCAGCAGTCCGCCCAGGCTGATGACTCCCAGGGTTTCCTCGTTGGACACCATCGGGGCGCACAGTTCCGTCCGGAATCCCTGGGCCGCCGGGCCATCGAACGAGGGGGGAAGCGTGGGCGCCTGCAAGCGGAAATCCTTGTCGTCCATGGTGGCCTGGTTCTCCGCGGCCCACCCGATGCGCCCGTGGCCGAAGGGCACGTTCCTTCCCTTGAGCTCGTCCGGAAATCCTTTCCCGTGCACGAGCTTGAGCTGGTCGCCTTCCTGCATGGTCAGGAAGATATGGATCTGCTCGACACTGAAGAGCCGCTCGATGAAGGAGATCAACATCTCGGGGATCTGGCGGGCCCCGACGTTGGAGTTGAGCTGGCGCGCCAGGTCGGGCAGCGTCCTGAGGAACGTCGAGAGGTTGCCGTTCTCATTCTGGAGCAGATAGACGTTGCGCCGCAGATCCCTGAGGGCCTCGTGCAGGTTGACATCCTCGCGGGAATCGGGTTTCCCCTTGCCCCAGGAGGCGTGCGCCCGGGCGACGAGCCAGCCCACCAGCAGTCCCACAAGGCCGGTGCCTGCCGGCGCGATCACCTCCGGGACGCGCATCGATTCAATCAGTGCGTGCAGATCCACCAGCAACCCATCCACGGGCCGGAACGCCCGAAACCCGAAAACCTCCGACAGATACGCCTTTTCCCACGCCGCGCGGGAGGCGCGGGCGGGGCCCGGAGAAGATAGGTCCTGGAAGGCCGGCGGGCTACCTCAGGGGCCGGTGCGGGCGGCGGCGGAGCGTTTCTTCCTGTGGATCAGCATGAGGTTGCGCGTGTAGACGAAGGCCCCTCCCGCCTGGCCCGTGATGAAGACCGGGTCCCTCGTGTAGATCGCGTAGGTCAAGAGGATGACACCGCCGGCGAGGCTCAGGTACCAGAAGGAGTCGGGCACGACCGATTCGCCGCGTCGTTCGGCCACGATCCACTGAACAAGAAACCGGCTGAAAAACAGCGTCTGACCGACGAATCCGATGATTAGCCACGGATGCACGAATTGAACCCTCCGGTCCGGATCACTTCTCCTCCGTGACCCGGTACTGTATGGTCCGCCGTTTCATCCACATGACCGCGAGGAGATCGGCGGATGCTCGAAAGAGCCTGTTTCTCATGTTGTACTTGGAGACGCCGGCATGGCGCGGCCGGTGGGAGACCTTCACCTGCCGGACGCGGTATCCCTCCAGACGCAGCAGGGTCGGCAGGAAACGGTGCATGCCGTTGAACAGCTTGATCCGCCCGAGGGCTTCCCGCCGGTACGCCTTGAGCGAGCAGCCGGTGTCGATGATGTCGTCGCCCGACAGGCGGTTGCGGACGGCGTTGGCGACGCGGCTCGAGATGCGCCGCAGCCAGGCGTCCCTCCTGCCCGCCCGCCACCCGACCACCGCGTCGCAGCCCTCGAGGCGGCCGAGCAGGGCGGGAATGTCGCGGGGATCGTTCTGCAGATCGGCGTCGAGGGTGACGACGATGTCGCCGCGGGCGGCCCCGAAGCCCGCCGCCATGGCGGCCGTCTGTCCCGCGTTCCGCTCGGCGGTCAGGACCCGGACCCTGGGGTCGGCGGCCTTCAGGCCGCGCAGGATCTCCGCGGAGCCGTCCGTGCTCCCGTCGTCGACGAAGATGATCTCGAACGGCCGGCTCTCGGACTCCATGACGGGCACGATCTCGCCGAGCAGGGCCGAGAGGTTTTCTCGTTCGTTGTAAACGGGCACCACGATCGACACCTCGGGCGAGGTCGCGGAATTGCTTCCATCGAACATGCTACTCTTGCCGGTGTCCATGCTCGGGTGAGTGGGTGGAGTGAAAGGGTAACGAATGGCGGCATTATACAACAAACCCCGGTTTTCACGGGCCTTGCTGCCGGCCGTGTTCTGGGCGCTGCTGTCTGTCTGCGCCTGTTCCGAGCCCGCGCCGGCGCGGCCCAACATCCTGGCGGTGGTCATCTCCGGCCTGCGCGCGGATCACGTGTCCGCCTACGGCTATGGGCGCCAGACCACCCCTTCTTTGGATGCCCTGGCGGCCTCGGGCACCGTGTACGAGACGGCGCTGGCGGCCTCCGCCTGGCGCCTCGCCTCGCAGGCGTCGATGATGACGGGCCGTTACCCGTCCGAGCACGACGTCGGGTTCGACCACCCGGTGCTCGACGACGGGTTGATGACGCTGGCCGAGCGGATGAAGGCCGCCGGCTACGCCACGCTGGCCGTGACGACCGACTCGGCCATCGGCCGCGCGAACGGCTTCGCCCAGGGGTTCGACGAGTTCGTCGAGATCAGGCCCGAGGAACAAGGCTCGGTGGACGATGGGGCGGCCCTGGCGGAGACCGCGCTGTACGATGGCATCCACCGGTTCCGCCTGGCGTCGCCCAGGACGCCCATCTTCGCCTACCTGATCTTGAAGAATCCTACGCTGCCGTTCGGCCCCCCGGAGGAGTACCGCCGGCGCTTCCTGGAGAAACCGTTTCCGTTGCCGCGCCTCGAGGAGCTCTCCGAGCTGTGGATCCCGTTCGCGCGGCAGCTCAGCGCGGGTCTGGCGAGCCTGTCTCCCGAGGATCGCGAGGCGATGGTGGCCCTCTATGACGGCGAGATCGCCTACGCGGATTACAGGCTCGGCAGGATCCTGCAGACGCTCTCACGCGAGGGCCTGCGCGAGCGGACGGTCGTGATCGTGACCTCCGACATCGGAGAGGATCTGACCGATCACGGCCTGCTGGCCGATGCCTCGAACCTGTACGATTCCATGATCCGCGTGCCTCTTGTCGTCAACCTGCCGGGCACCATCCCGCAGGGGGTCCGTGTGCCGGGCCAGGTGCGGACCCTGGACTTCGCGCAGGCCGTGCTGAAGCTGGCGTCGGATCCGCCGCTTCCAACGCCCGTGCGCGACCTCTTCGCCCAGCGACCCGTGGTGATCTCCGAGGCGCGCTTCGACCCGGGCGCCATCCGGTACCTGAAGACCCTGCAGCCGGCGGAGGACTACTCGTGTCTCGAGCGCAACCTGGTGGGCGTGCGCACGCCCGACTACAAGTTCGTCTTGACGTCTCGGGACACCTCCGCCCTGTTCGACCTGAAGGCGGATCCGGGCGAGCAGCGGTCCATCGCCGAGAAGCACCCTGCCAGGGTGCGCGAGATGGACACGCTGGTGGGCCGGTGGTCGGCCGCCCTGCGGCCGCGTCCGGTCGGGCCCAGGTCGCCGGCGGCGGCCGCGGCGACCTCCGGGGCAGGAGCGCAACCCGCGGGCCCTCGATGAGCGGCACGCTCGTCCTGTTCGATATCGATGGCACGCTGCTCGACGCGGCGGGGTCCGGTCGCTGGGCGATGACGCGCGCCTTCGAGGACGTCTTCGGGCTGCGTGACGCGGAGCCCTTCAGCCGCACGGTCCGCTTCGACGGGATGACCGATCCGACGATCATGGACGCCATCGCCTGCAACGCCGGCGTGCCCGCGCCGGTGGTGCGGAAGAAGGCGGAGGCGCTTCAGGCTGCCTTTCTGGTTCGGCTCGAGCAACGCCTCGCCGAATCCTCCGGCAAGCGCGCCATGCCGGGCGTCGAGGATCTGCTCGAGCGCCTCGCGTCGGTCCGTGGCGCGGCGATCGGGCTCGCGACCGGCAACGCTCGCGACGGGGCGATGCTCAAGCTGACGGCGGTCGGCCTGGCCGACCACTTCGATCTGGGGGCGTTCGGCGACGACGCCTCCGACCGGGCGGGGATCGCCCGGATCGCGCACGCGCGGTTCGAGCGCCGGCTCGGCGCCGCCATTGAGCCCCGCGCCGTCATCCTGGTGGGCGACACCGTGGCCGACATCGAGGCGGCCCGCGCCAACGGCTACCGGTCGCTGGCCGTGGGAACGGGATGGACGGACCATGATGTTCTCCGGGCGGCGGGCCCCGACCGCTTCGAGGAACAGCTCACGGATCACGGCACGATCATGCGCTTCCTGTTCGACGCGCGCGGCTGAATGGGCCCGACGGGGTGTGATACGGTGGCGTGATACGACTGGCGAGACGCGCGGGCGCCGGCGAACGCGGGCCCGGCGAGGAGGAGATCATGTCCGGTACAGGGCCCCCGGGGGCGGATGCGGCCGGCGTCGACCGCGAGGCCGAAGCGATGCGGGCGTTCATCGTCGATCTGACTCTGCGGATCTGTCGCGAGCGGACGGTCGATTACTTCCCCGATCATTTCCCCGGGGGAGGCCCGGACGGCATGACATCGCCCGGCCAGGAGGGCAAGGTCGTCGAGATCCTCCGCAGAGAGTTCGAGCCGCTGGGCATCGCGTACTCGACCCACGCCAAGGTGCCGGGCCGCGAGAACCTGCTGGCGAGGGTCGGACAGGGCCTCGCCGGCTACGGCAAGCTGCTCGTGCTCTTGCACACCGACGTTGTCCCCAGCGGCGCTCCCGCCGACTGGCGGTTCGACCCGTTCGAGCCGTTCGAGAAGGACGGCAAGCTGTACGGCCGGGGAGTCCTGGACGACAAGGGTCCCCTGGCCTCCTCCTTCGCGGCGCTGGCCATGCTCAAACGCCGCGAGGCGGCGATCCCCGGCGAGTTCATCTTCGGGGCCGTCGCCGACGAGGAGGTCGGGGTCGGCGTGGGGATCGACTTTCTCCTCGAGCAGGGACTGCTGGATTGCACCGCCGCCGTCATCCCCGATATCGCCGGCGAGATGCGCGAGATCAATGTGGCCGAGAAGGGGAGGGTCCTGCTGAAGGTCCGGGCGAAAGGCAAGCAAGCGCACGCCATGAATCCCTCCAAGGGGGTCAATGCCATCCACGCGATGTCGCGTTTTCTCGTGGCGCTCGAGAGGCTCCGGCTCGAGCACCGGCCCCACCCGATCCTGGGAGGGCCGACCATCAACACGGGCCTCATCCGTGGCGGCGTCGCTCCCAACGCGGTGGCGGCCGATTGCGAGGTGACGCTGGACATCCGGTACGTGCCGTCGCAGAGGGCCGAGGGCATCCGGAAGGAAGCGCACGCGCTGGCCTCGTCGGTGGCGCCGGAGGGGGCGACCTTCACGGTGACCGTCCAGCAGGACGCGCTTCCTTGTGAGGTGTCGCCGCGGGCTCCGATCGTGGAGGCGATCCGCAGGCAGGCCCCCGAGGCGCGCGTCGTCGGGAGCGGCGGAGGGACCTTCGCTAAGCCTCTGGTGCTAAAGGGGATCCAGGCGGTCGGCTGGTCTCCCGGCAACGAGGAGACCTACCACGAGCCGAACGAGGAGATCGCGATCGACCAGCTCACACTGTTCTCGGCCCGCCTGACGAAGCTCGCCCTGGATGTCTGCTCACGCAAGCTCTGAGCGATCACCGCGCGGGAAGATGGCGGAAGCGTGTGGGAATCGAACCCACCGCGGCATGCTCTCGCATACCGCC
>JBHHZN010000064.1:0-9452 GCA_046758155.1 Acidobacteriota bacterium
GGAGATCGCCGACAGCAGAGTCGCGGAGGATTCCGTGACCTATGAGGATGTCCGGGGGATCGTCGGTATCGGACGGGAACGCTTCGAAGCGTCCCGCGGGGCGCTCAACACCCCCGATGGATACCGGGATCCGGTGACCCACCTCATCAAGATTCTGGCCAGCACGTGGACCTACCATCGCATTGCCGCGCGCCTTCTGCGTCAGCATCGGCCGGAGGTCTCCCTTGTCTATTACGAGGGTATCGACGAAGTCAATCATCGCTTCGCCCAGTACCTGCCTCCGCTCATGAACCAGGTGCGCGATGTGAAACCGCAGCTACGCGCGGCCTACGCGAACGCCGTTCCCAATTTCTATCGACTCCAGGATCGGCTCATCGGTGAGCTGCTGGAGGCGGCCGACCCGAACAGCGTCATCATGGTCGTCTCGGATCATGGTTTCGCCAACGGCGGCGAACGCCCGGTGAAGGAGCCTCCCGACGTCGATGGCAAGCCCGGGCTGTGGCATCGGATGGACGGTGTGTTCATCGTGGCGGGGCCGCCCGTTCATCCGGGCCGTCTGCGGGCCCCCGTCCAGCTGCTCGATGTGATGCCGACTGTTCTGGCGTTGCTGGATCTCCCGGTGGCGGGGGATATGCCGGGACACCCCGTGCGCGATGTCTTCGAGGCGGCGCGCGGGCCGGAGTCGCCCGCGGTGGAAGTGACCAGCTACGATGCGATCGGAGCGCCCCTGGAAAGCGGCGGTGGCACGGCATCCGTGATGGACGACGAGATGATGGCGAAACTGACGGCGCTCGGATACATCCAGGCAGGCGCAGACAACGGGGCCGAAACCGCGACATACCATGTCAATTCCGGCCACATTTTTCTTCAAAAGCATGATCTCGACCGCGCACACGCCGAGTTCGCCCGCGCCCGGGAGATAGCGCCGAACTTCGACCAGCCTTACCTGGGTCTGGCCCAGGTCGAGGTGATGCGGGGTAAGCTCGATCGGGCGCTGCCGTTCATCGAGAAGGCCATCACCGTTGTCCCCGCCCCCCAGCCGGCCTTGCTGACCAGGGCGGCGCGGATCTTCGCGATGGCCGGCCGATACGACGAGGGCATCGCGTTTCTTCAATCGCTGCCACTGGAGGGCCGGGAGGATGCCTTCCGCCAGGCGGCGATGGGGATGCTTCATGAAAAGGCGGGAAACACCCCGGAGGCGATGGTCGCGTACAAGAAAGCCCTCCGGCTGGATCCGTCCGTCCTGCCGGCCCTGCGCGGGCTGTACGCCTTGCTGCGCGACGGGCCGCTGGAGGAGCTCGCCGAGATCCTCCAGGCGAGCCTGCACGCGGAGCAGGCCGTCGTGGCGGTCCGGGCCGCCAACTGGCTCGCGCTGAGCAGGGAGAGACAAGGCCGCACGAAAGAGGCTCTGGAGATCCTGCGTCAGGCCGTCCGCGACGATCCCGACGATCTGATGACCCGCACCAACCTGGGGTCTCTCCTCGTGAACCAGGATCGTCCCGGCGAAGGCCTGCCTCACCTCGAGCGGGCCCAGGATCTGAGTCCGGGCAGCCTCGAGGTACAGGTCAACCTGATCGTGGCCTACGGGAAGCTCGGCGATCTGGACAAGGCGCGGACCCAGTTCGAGAAGGCGAGACAGGGGGCCCGCGATGTGGACATGCCGGACGTCTACAACGCGATCGCCTACGCATGCTTTCTCAATCATGCCGTCCGGGACGCCTCGAAGTTCGTCGACCTGTCCCTCGGGATCAAACCAGGCCAGAAGGCGGCCCTCCGGCTCAAGGATCTCATCGCTCGCGCGGCGGGCGGGTAGCCGTGTGGTAACATGCTGGGCCGGAGCAACTGTGCCGCGCGGAGGTCACGGTCGCGATGATCGCCAGGCTGGCGGGACGCATCGTCGAGAAGGAACCCCATCAGGTCATCATCGACATCGCTGGGGTCGGGTATCGCCTTCGCATCCCTCTGTCCACCTTTTACAGCCTGCCTCCCGTGGGAGGCGATGTCGCGCTGCGCGTCCACACGCACGTCAAGGAGGACTGCCTGGCGCTGTACGGGTTCGCCACCAAGCAAGAGCAGGTTCTGTTCGAGCGGTTGATCGAGATCTCGGGGGTCGGCCCGCGCCTCTCGCTGGTCATCCTCTCGGGGCTGCCGGCTCCCGATCTGATCGATGTGATCGCCGAGGGGGACGCGGGCCGGCTGCGGGGCATTCCCGGCGTCGGTCCCAAGACGGCCGATCGCGTGATCCTGGAGATGCGTGATCGGATCCGTCTGTTGAAAACGACGATGCCGGCGCCGGAGGGTGCCATCGGCGGCCAGACCGGGGAGATCATCCGCGACGACGTCATCTCGGCTCTGGTGAACCTCGGTTATCGGGAGCGGCAGGCGCAGGAGGCGGTGCGCCAAGCCCAGAGGGGACAAGCCGACCACCTGCCCGGGGAGGCTCCGGCAGCAGGGCTCTTGCAGGAGCTGTTGAAACGATCCCTCAGGTACCTCGCCTCGTGAACGAGGAGGACGCCGGCTGATGGCCGATCCGGACAAGATGCCCGTCCCGCCGAACCAGGGCGCCGACCACGCGCTGATCGGGCCGGAGCCCCTCGGTGAGGACCGGGGCTTCGACGTGACGCTCCGGCCCCGGAGCCTGCGGGAATTCATCGGGCAAGCACAAGTCAAGGAGAACCTGGCGGTCTTCCTCGAGGCCGCCGGCATGCGCGAGGAGCCGCTCGATCACGTTCTCCTGTACGGCCCGCCCGGTCTCGGCAAGACCACGATGGCGCACATCATCGCGCGCGAGCAGAAGGCCACGCTCAAACCGACGTCGGGGCCGCTGATCGAGAAGGCCGGCGACCTGGCGGCGATGCTGACGAACCTCGAGCAGGGCGATGTTCTGTTCATCGACGAGATCCACAGGATGTCCCCCCAGCTGGAGGAGATCCTTTACTCGGCGATGGAGGATTTTCGACTTGATGTGATCATCGGGCAGGGCCCCTCGGCCCGCTCCATCCGGATCGATCTCCCACGGTTCACTCTCGTGGGGGCCTCGACGCGGATCGGCTTGCTGACGGCCCCGCTGAGAGATCGGTTCGGCATCGTCCACCACCTCGCGTTTTATCCCGAGGAGGAGCTCGAGAGGATCGTCGCCCGATCGTCCCGGTTACTCGAGATCGACGTGACGGCCGAGGGTGCCCGCGAGATAGCGCGGCGGTCACGCGGCACGCCGCGCGTGGCGAACCGTCTCCTGCGCAGGGTCCGCGATTTCGCCCAGGTCAAGGGAAATGGACGCATCGACGATGGCATGGCCCGTGACTCGCTCGAGAGGCTCCGCGTCGACCGGTACGGTCTGGATGAGACCGATCGTCGCATCCTCTTGCTGATTCTCGAAAAGTTCGATGGAGGACCGGTCGGGATCAACACGATCGCCGCGGCGCTGGGAGAGGAACGAGACACCGTCGAGGAGATCTACGAGCCATATCTGCTGCAGATCGGGTTCCTCGATCGAACGCCGCGAGGCCGGCGGATCACGCCCCAGGCATGCCGTCACCTGGGGCGCGGGATGTCGAAGACCCCGGGCCAGACGAGCATCTGGTAGCTCCCGTCCGAGAGCGGTGACGGGGCCTGGTTTGACAGGGCCTGGAGGGCCGTCTACTCTGGGCCTCAGCGAGGGGGTCCATGATTGCGAAGAGATCCATGCTGGTCCCGGCCCGGCCGTCGGAGCTTCTCCGACCGATAGGGCTGCCTGTTCTGTTCGCCCTGCTCGTCGGCCTGGCCGGCCAGGTCCGGGTCCCGATCCCGGGCAACCCCGTGCCTTTCACGCTGCAGGTCGTCTTCGTGCTCCTGGCCGGAGCATTCCTCAGGCCGGTCGCGGCCATCGCGAGCATGACGCTGTTCGTGACGATCGGGTTGGGTGGACTGCCGGTGTTCTCGGGTCACGGGGCAGGCCTCGCGTACCTTCTGGGTCCGACGGGCGGCTACCTGCTCGGGTTCATCGCCGGCGCGGGCCTCTGCTCGTTCCTGCTGAACGGTCGCCGCGACTCGCTCGTGCGGACCGTGCTGGCGATGACGGCGGGGCTCGCCGCCGTGTACGCGCTGGGCGCGGTCCACCTCGCCCTTCACCTGGGGGGAGATCTGTCCGTTGCGTTGCGCGTCGGTGTCCTGCCCTTCCTGCCGGCCGCCGGCGCGAAGCTGGTGATCGCCGCCGCGTTCAGCACGGGGACGGCAGGGCTGTTCCCGCGCACGTCGGGTCGCGGGCACGATGGAGCGGACAGTTGAATCCGCCATGCGTCTGAGTCGTTCTTCCGGTGATGGTGTCGTCGACGAGAAATACGAGAGCCTCGTCAAGATCATCCGCGATCTCGAGTCGGTCGTCGTGGGGTTTTCCGGAGGCGTCGATAGCACCCTCCTGCTGAAGGTGGCCGTGGACCACCTCGGAGACAAGGCCCTCGCGATCACGGCCTTCTCCCCTTCCTATCCCGAGAGGGACCGGCGCGAAGCCGTCCGGATGGCCCGGCTGATCGGGGCGCGCCACGAGCTGGTCGATTCCTCCGAGTTCGAGGATCCTTCCTATGTGGCCAACTCCACCAAGCGCTGTTTCTTCTGCAAGCAGGAGCTGTTCGACATCCTGTGGAAGACGGCACGCCGCGAAGGGCTGGCGGCGGTGGCCTACGGGGCCATCACGGACGATGAGGGAGATTTCCGTCCGGGCATGCAGGCCGCGCGAGAGGCGGGCGCGCGGGCGCCTTTGCTGGAATCCGGGCTTTGCAAGATCGACGTCAGGAAGATCAGCCGGAGACTGGGCCTTCCGGCCTGGGATCGTCCGGCATCGGCCTGCTTGTCATCGCGGATCCCCCATGGCACTCCGATCGATCCCATCGTGCTGGGCCGGGTCGAGCGGTGCGAGGATTTCCTGATGGCCAACGGCCTGGGCCAGGTGCGGGTACGCTCGCATGGCGAGGTGGCCCGGATCGAATGCACCGCCGAGGACATCCCGCGATTCGCGGAGACGGGATTCAGGCGCCGGCTGACGGATCGATTCAAGCAGCTCGGGTTCCGATTCGTGACTCTCGACCTGGAGGGATACCGGACAGGCAGCCTCAACCCTCCCGTGGCGGTCCGGAAAAAGTAGGCTCACCCCTCCGAGCGGCGCAATCCTTCGGCCAGCATGTTGAAGGCGCCGACAAGGACGGCGACCATCAGGCCAGGGAAGAGGAGCATCCACCAGTACCGCGCGCCGACCTGGGCGGACACGGCGATCATCTGCCCCCATGTCGGAGCCGGCGGCTGGATGCCCATGCCGAGAAACGAAAGCGAGGCCTCGGCGATCACGGCGGAGCCGGCGCCGAAGGCAGCCGAGACGGCAACGGGGGTCATCCCGGCCGGGATCAGGTGCCGCCCGAGGATCCGCAGCGGGACGGCCCCCATCGCCCGCGCGGCCACCTCCAGGTCGGTATCGGCCAGCCGCAGGAGCTCGCCTCGCATGTAGCGGGCGATCACACCCCACCTGGCGATGCCTATCGCGCCGCCGACGATGAGAAGGGACCTCAGCGGGCCGCTGGGTGTCGGTCCGGCCGAGCCGCCCCCGAGGGCCAGGCCGGTCAGAAGCAGCAGGAGGATCAGAACCGGAAACGAGAGCGAGGCCTCGATCAGTCTCGACAGGAGCAGATCGACCCAGCCGCCGGCATACCCGGCGGCGGCGCCGATGGGCACGCCGAGGCCGAGCGAGAGCAGCGTCGCGATCAGCGCCACGAGCAGCGAGGGGCGCGTCGAGTAGATCAGCCGTGACAGGATGTCCCGGCCGAGGTCATCGGTCCCGAGCCAGTGATCCGGCCCCGGCGACTGGAGTCGCGAGTGGAGATCGATCGCCAGGGGATCGTGCGCGATCGGCGGAAAGAGAGCCCAGGCATCGCCGGAGGGGGCCGGCCGGGGGGGCAGGGGACCGCCGGCCGGGAGGAGGATCGCGAGGCGCCTCAAGGCCGGCAACCGGATGCCCTCGGAGGAGACCGTCACAAGCGGGCGGTCCCCGGCCAGGCACGGCGCGAGGATGCCGATCGCCACGACCGCCGCCAGAAGCACCATGCCGGCGCGTGGGATCCTCACGGGACGTCCTCGCGGGCAGCCTCGAGCCTGACCCGCGGATCGACCAGGCGGTACAGAAGATCGGCGGCGAGGTTCGCCGCCAGTGTGGCGAGCGCCGCCAGCAGCGCCAACGCCATGACGATCGGGTAGTCGCGCAGACTGGCGGCGAGGTAGAACAGGCGCCCCAGTCCGGGCAGCGCGAAGATCGTCTCGATGAGGACGCTGCCGCTGAGGATGGCGGGGAGGATGAGCCCGGCCAGCGATATCAGCGGCACGGCGGTGTTGGCGAGACCGTGCCGGGAGAGAACGCGCGCGTCCGCCGCTCCCCGGGCGCGGGCCGCGCGTGCGTAAGGACGGTGGACCGCATCGAGCAGCGTGGTCCTGCAGAACCTGGTGACGAAGGCCAGAGACCCCAGCGTGATACCCACCGTGGGAAGGATCCAGTAGCGCGCGTTCGCCATGAGCGCCAGCGAGCCTGTTTCGGGTCCGCCCTGGCCCGCGGGACCGGCGCCGAGCAGGGGAAGCAGGCCCAGTCTGCCGGCGATCACCGATTGCAGGGCCAGCGCGATCCAGAATGTCGGAAGCGCGTGGAGGACATACAGCAAGATCGTGCCCGCGCGAGCCCCCAGGGAGGAGGGGCGCCACGCGCTGAGGACCCCCAGGGGAATCGAGATCGTCATGATCAGGAAGAACGCCAGCAGGCCCAGCGTGACCGTGAAAGGCAGCGCGTCGAGGACGATCTCCGCCACCGGCCGGCCCGGCTGAACGCTCAGCGACACGCCTAGGTCGAGCCGCGCGAGGCCGCCGAGCCAGTCCAGGTACCCGACCGGGATCGGTTCATCGGCATGCATGCTCCTCAGCCAGGCCTGCACGTGCGGGCTGGCCCCCGGATCCCGGCCCCAGGTCGGCTCGCCCGGCACCAGGCGGACCGCGCCGTACACGGTGGCCGTGATGAGGATGAGCGAGGCCGCCATCAGCAGACAGCGCCGAGCCAGATAGGGGGTCATCGTCGCTGCGCCCCGCGGCCGTCTTCGCGGTCAGCGCCGGGGATCGTCCACTTCAGCAACGCCGGATACCAGTTCCACAGCCCAGCGGGGGTCAGCGCCGGGATTCTGAACCGCTTGTGGATCGCCAGGACCGAGCCCGGGATGGCCACGAAGGTGCAAGGCTGATCCTCGTGCAGGATCTTCTGAAGCCTCACGAGCAGGGCGGCCGAGACCTCCGGGTCGGTGGTGCGGCGGAGCTCTTCCGACAACCTGTCGAAGTGGTTGCCGCGGTAGTTGCCCAGGTTGAACCCCGCGTCGATCTGGGACGAGTGGAAGTAGGCATACGGATCGGGCCGTGGCTCGAGGCGCCACCGGTAGACGGCGGCCTCGAAGTCGTGGGCATAAACACGCGGTTTCATGATCGCCCATTCCAGGCCCTGCAGATGGACCCGGATCCCGACGCGGGCCGCCGCCCTTTCCAGAAGGATCCCGATGTCGCGGTGGGCCGGGGTGGCGGTGGTGTAGATCAGCGTGAAGGACATCGGCCCGCGGGGCGTGTCGCGCACGCCGTCCCCATCCTGGTCGATGATCCCGGCTTCATCCAGGAGGCGCGCGGCCCCGGCGGGATCGTATGGATAGGGCCGGAGGTCCGGGTCACCTCCCCACAAGAGAGGGTCAATCAGCGTGGTGCACGTCCTGTAGATCCCGTGCTGTATCTTCGAGATGTAACCCTCACGGTCGAGCAGCATGGTCAGGGCGCGCCGCACGCGCGGGTCCCTGAACAGCCCGCGGGGTTCGTCGAGGTTCCAGTAGATCATCTCCATCAGGCTCGTCGGATAGGTGAGCACGCGAAACGGCAGGTCGGGATCGTTCGCCCGGCGATCGTCGAACCAGTCGGGTGACAGGGGGGCGACATCGACCACGCCGGCCACCGCCGCCGCCCGGAGGCCGTCCATGGTCGGGATGATCCGCTGGACGTATCTCTGCACGAAGGGCCGCGGGCCGAAGTAGTCGGGATTCGCCTCCAGGACGATCTGCTGTTGCGGATCCCAGCGAACGAACCTGAACGGTCCGGTTCCCACCGGAGCGCGATCGAGCGGCGACGGTCGCGTGGGATCGAACGGCAGATGGGCCGGCATGATGAACAGTTCCCGCCACCCGATGAGAGCATCTCGGAAAGGTTCCGTGTAGACCGCCCGGATCGTGTAGGCATCCACGGCGATCACCTCCTGCAGGGGGCCGAAGTAGGTCCGGTACGTCTTCTGATCCGGATCGAGCCGCTTCATCAAGTCGATCGTGTACCGCACGTCCCGGGCATCGAACGGTTCGCCGTCCTGCCAGCGGACGTGTCGCCGCAGATGCAGAGTGATCGCCAGGCCGTCGGGCGAGACCTCGAAGGATTCCGCGAGTCGGGGAATCATGTTGAAGTGTTGATCGTAATCGATGAGGGAATCGGCAACGAGGCGACAGATCTGTCGCGTGGGACGTTCCGCGGAGCGAATGCAGTTGAGCGTCGTTGGCTCGACCGTGTCGCCGAACACGAGCCGGTCGCCCCCGGCGGGGGAGGCGGGCGGCGCGTCGCCCGGGCCGGACCCATCGGTCGCGCAGGCGACAAGGGATGCCAGCGCGAGTATCGCGACCAGGAACAACCCCGGGGTCGCTACCCACGCGACTGTGCGGCCGCCCTCAGGTCCCCGGGGGCGCCTCGACCGTGGTGACATTGCCGGCAGCATCGTATACACGGATCACCATGACACGTCCCGATGCCAGTCTCTTCGGGTCCAGCAGGAAGCTCTCGTTGGCAGTATCGCAGATCCCGTCCCGGCAGGGCAGGCGGATCCAGTCGTCTTCCTTCGCGCCGGCTCCCTGGACCTTGTACTCCGCCCGATCGATCCATCCGCCGTGCCCATCGATGGCCCGTACCTCGATCCCGGGGCGGCCCCCCGCCGTCTCGAGCCGCTTCACGCTGAGGCGGGGAGGGGTGTGATCAACCAGGAACGGACCGGAGACGCTCGACGTGGACAAGGCTCGCGTGGGACCGTTCGACGGGGAATCGTCCACCTCGAGGCGGACCTGGTAGCGGCCCTCGGGTAGGTCTTCATCGCGCAAGGCGAAAGGTGGCTCGGTGATCCCCTCCGCGTGCTTCTGGAACTTCTTCCCGTTCATCCGGATCCACAGGACATGCGTGAGTTTGTCCCCATCCGGATCGGTGGCTTTCCACGAGATCCAGCGCGCCCCGTCGGGCGGGGTCTTCTTGCCGTCGGGTGCGGTGGCATCCGTCTTGCCGGGTTTTTCCAGCTTCTCGCCGGGTCGCAGGACAACCAGGTCACCCACCACCGGTGGCCTGTTCTCCGGCAGAACCGTCGCCTTGACCCTCCACACGACAGGCGTGTGGTC
>JBHHZN010000065.1:0-9306 GCA_046758155.1 Acidobacteriota bacterium
GTCATGGGAGACGTCCGGCGTGAGGGAGACTCGCTCGCGTTCGAGGCGAAGGTTCACGACGTGGCGTCGGGAGACCGGCTTGCAACCGAGATCGTCCGCTCCCAGCTTGACGCCGATCACCGTTTCGTGTTCGACTCGCTGGCGGCGCGCATTCTCCAGGTGAGCGGCCTGGGCGAACGCCTCCCGCAGATCCTCGGCGACAACGAACAGTTCGTCGCCGGCCTCCAGGATCGCGTAGCGTGCTCCCGGTCGCAAGGCGATGGCGAGGTTGGCCGGCAGGGTCCAGGGAGTGGTCGTCCAGATGGGGATGCAGGCCCTCCGGCCCCGGCACGCGGGCAGCACGGGCCCGAGGTCAACGGGGAAGCGGACGGTGATCGAGGGCGATCGGTGCTCGGCGTACTCCACCTCCGCCTCGGCCAGAGCCGTGCGGCAGGTGGGACACCAGTGAACGGGCTTCTTGCCCTTGTAGACCGCTCCTCGGCGGACGAACCCGGCGAGCTCCTCGATGATGGCGGCCTCGTAGAGCGGATCGATCGTGCGGTACGGATGCTCCCAGTCGCCGAAGACACCCAGACGCTTGAAATCGGCCCGCTGCAGATCGATGTACTTCTCGGCGTAGGCCCGACAGGCTTCACGGATCTGCAACGGTTGCATCCCCTTCTTGCGCGCCCCGAGCTCCCGATCGACCTGCAGCTCGATGGGCAGCCCATGACAATCCCAGCCGGGGACGTATGGGGTATCAAAACCCATCATACAACGAGACTTTATGATCAGATCCTTCAAGATCTTGTTTAAGCCCTGCCCCAGATGGATGTGGCCGTTCGCGTAGGGAGGCCCGTCGTGCAGGATGAAGACCGGACACCCCTTGCGGGCCGCCCGGATCTTGCTGTAAAGATGGATGCTCTCCCAGTGCCGGAGCCACTCGGGTTCCCGCCGGGCGAGATTGGCCCTCATGCTGAACTTGGTCCTGGGCAAGTTGAGAGTGGCCTTGATCTGCTCGGGCTTCACGCCGGTCTCCAGTGGGGCCGAGAGTCTGACGGGGGAGAAGTCATGCAACCTACTGAAGCGGGAAACTTTAGCAGCCACGGTTCCGGAGTGTCAAGGTTCCGTGATAAACTTCCCGCCCCCATGTACTCCACGATGCGCCGCGTCTATCTGGATCACAACGCCACGTCCCCGCTGGGGCCCGAGGCCCGATCGGCGATGAGACGTCTGCTGGACGAGGAGGCGGGGGTGCCCCTCGGAAACCCCTCCAGCCCGCACGCTTCCGGCCACAGGGCGCGCCTCGTCGTGGAGGAGGCGCGGCGGGCGGTCTCCCGTCTGATCGGAGCCGCCCCGTCCGAGGTCGTCTTCGTTTCCGGTGGGACCGAAGCCGACAACCTGGCGATCCAGGGCATCGTCGAGCCGGGTGAGCCCGCCCACCTCGTGACCAGCAGCGTGGAGCACCCTGCCGTGCTGGAGGCCTGCCGGAAGCTGCGGGAACGGGGCTGGGAATTGACCGTCGTCGGCGTCGATCGTGACGGTCGTGTCCACCCCGATGACGTGATGAAGACGCTGCGCCGAGAGACCAGGATGGTGTCGATCATGACGGCCAACAACGAGACCGGGGTGATCCAGCCGATCCGGGAGATCGCGGCCGGCGTGCGTGAGAGAGGGATCTTGTTTCACACCGACGCCGTCCAGTCCGTTGGCAAGCGAGAGATCGACGTCGGAGCGCTCGGAGTCGATTACCTTGCGATCTCATCGCACAAGATGGGAGGACCCGTGGGGATCGGAGCGCTGTACGTTCGTGAAGGGGCGCCGCTTCGACCGCTGCTGCAGGGTGGGGGACAGGAGCGGCGGCGCCGACCGGGCACCGAGGCGGCCCTGCTCGCGGCGGGCTTCGGCGCGGCGGCCGACGCCGTGCGCCTGCCCGGCGACGAGGATCGGATGCGTGGTCTGAGAGATCTCCTCGAGGCCGAGGTTCGCCGGCACCTGGCGGTGTCGGCGGTGGACATCGGTCTCGTGATCAACGGCGAGGCCGCTCCCCGGGTTGCGGGCACGAGCAGCATGACGTTCGCCGGCATCGATAACGAGGCGCTCGTGATCAAGATGGACCTGGCGGGGTACGCCATTTCGACGGGATCGGCCTGCAGCACGGGCAGCACCAGACCGTCTCACGTTCTGAGTGCGATGGGGCTGTCCTCGACGGCGATCGCCTCGACCGTGCGGATCAGTCTCGGGCCGTCGACGACCGAGGAGGAGATTCGCCGCGCGGCCGAAGCGCTCACCGATGCCGTCGCGGAACTGGCCTCGATCGGCCGGGCGCCTCTGGCGTCGGGAGCCGGGAGTCGATGATGGCGACAATTCTCGTGGGCATGTCCGGAGGGGTCGATTCCTCGGTCGCCGCCGCGCTGCTCGTGGAAGCGGGCCACGAGGTGATCGGCGTCTCCCTGCAGCTTTACGACCACAGCGCGGGCGGCCGCCTGGCGCGCTGCTGCTCGCCGGAGGATTTCATCGATGCCAGACGTGTCGCCGCCGCACTCGGGATCCGTTATTACGTCATCAACAAGGAGGAAGCGTTCTCCCGGCACGTGCTCGATGACTTCGTGGCCGAGTACCGGCGTGGCAGAACACCGAATCCTTGCGTGAGATGTAATTCCTCCGTCAAGTTCGAGACGCTCGTCCGGCTGGCCCGCGGCCTGTCGGCCACCGCCGTGGCCACCGGCCACTACGCGCGTGTGTTCACGGATCCCGCGACCGGCCGGAGGTCGCTGCTCCGGGCGTGCGACAGGGCGAAGGATCAATCGTACTTCCTGTTCAACCTGACCGACGAACAGGTCCGGCTCGCCATGTTTCCCCTCGGGGAGCTGTCCAAGCAGGATGTGCGCCTGGCGGCGCGCCGCCTCGGCCTGGAGACCGCCGACAAGGTCGAGAGCCAGGATGTGTGCTTCGTCGAAGGAGGCGACTATCGCGAATTCCTGCGCCGGCGGCTGGAGGAATCGGGTGAGCGCGAGGCCGCAGGGCCCATCGTGGATTCCCGCGGCAAGACCTTGGGGCTTCACCAGGGGCTCTCGCGCTACACGATCGGCCAGCGACACGGCCTGGGCATCGCCGCCTCCCGTCGATTGTACGTGATCGCCAGGAACCCCTCGGGCAACGAGCTGGTGGTGGGTGGCCCGGAGGAGCTCTGCTGCAGCGAAGTGGCGCTCGATGAGACGAGCTATTTCGGTGACGCGCCGTGTTCCCCCTTCGAGGCGACCGTGCAGGTGAGGCACCGCGATCCGGGCACGCGCGCCTTGGTGACGCCCGGCCGCGCCGGCCAGGCCGCTCTGCGATTCATCGAGCCGGCACGCGGCGTCGCTCCGGGTCAAGCGGCGGTTTTTTACTCCGGAGATCGTCTCCTGGGTGGGGGGTGGATCGCGCGAGGGACCCAGGCGATCCTTCCCCGGGTTGCGCGGCGCGCGCCGGCGCGCGCCGCGGTCGCGAAATGATGTGAGGCGCATGCTGGTGGCGGCGATCGGTCCTGTGGTAGGATCCTCGCTCTCGGGGCGGGCATAACTCAGTGGTAGAGTGTCAGCTTCCCAAGCTGAAAGTCGCGGGTTCGACCCCCGTTGCCCGCTCCATTCCACACCATGACCCGGTAGCTTGTCGGCGCCTCGCTCGCAGCGGGGCGCAGAAGCGCGATGGGACGGGGAGCGTTGACGGTAGCGTCTGCATCGAGCGAGGCGCGCCGCTGCAAGGGCCGCCCTCGGCCGGTGGCGCGTGTCGATGATCGGCTTGGGGGTTTTTGACGGGGGCATGATGATGAAAACAGGGGACGCCGGTCGGACCATCCTGACTCTCTCTTCGCTGGTTATCATGGCGGGTCTCTGGGCGGGTTGCCGTGGCGCGGAGAAGTCCGCTGCTGCGTGGGAGCAGGAGAATCCTGTCCGGGCGCTGCCGGCCCCGCCGCTGGGAAACGAGGCGGATTTTTCCTCTTTGAAGTTCGAGGTGACACCGGAAAAGGTCCGGCTCGGGCGATGGTTGTTCTTCGACGGCCGGCTGTCCGCCGACGGCACCGTCTCCTGCGCGAGCTGTCATCGTCCCGGCCAGGCCTTCTCCGAGCCGACTCCCCATTCGACCGGCGTGGGAGGGGCCCAGGGCGGCCGCAAGGCTCCCACGGTCATCAATACCGCGTGGCCGCTGTACGACGTGTACTTCTGGGATGGCCGCGCGCATTCGCTCCAGGAACAGGCGAAGGGCCCGATGATCAATCCGGTGGAAATGGCGAACACGCACGAAAGGGTCGTGGCGACTCTTCAGGGTCTGGCCGGGTACAGAAAAGCGTTCAAGGAGGTTTACGGCGACGAGGCGATAGATATCGACCGGGTCGTGGACGCCATCGCGGCTTACGAGGCCACGCGTCTATCCGGAGACTCGCCGTGGGACCGCTTCCAGGCGGGTGACAAGGCTGCCCTGACGCCGCGGCAAAAAGAGGGAAACGATCTGTTTTTCGGCAAGGCCGAGTGCGCCCAGTGTCACCTGGGATGGAATTTCACGGATTCGATGTTTCACAACCTCGGGATAGGCTGGAATGCGCGGACCCGGCAGTTCGCCGATCCGGGTCGGGCGAAGATCACCGGCGATGAGAAGGAAACCGGCCGCTTCAAGACACCGACACTTCGCGAGGTGGCTCTCCACGCGCCGTACATGCACGACGGATCGCTGGCGACCCTCCATGACGTCGTCGAGCATTACAACAAGGGCGGCATCCCCAACCCATGGCTGAGCGAGCGGATCAGGCCGTTGAATCTCACGCCGGAGGAGATCGATGCCTTGGTCTCCCTGCTGGAGGCCCTCAGCGGGGAAGGCTACGCCGACACGCCCCCGCGATCCTTCCCGATGTAGGCCCCTGACTTCGGGGGTCCACGGCCCGGGATCGCCGGGCGTGGGCCGCCGCCGTGGGGTAGGGATTGTCGCCGAAGGCGGCGGATCAGGGGGATCCCCTCGCGAAATGCCCCTCGTAGAACAGGAAATCGCCACTCGTTGCGTGGCGATGCACCCGGTCATATGTTTGCTCCCATCGACCCGAAAGGGGACCCTTCTGACAAAGGCCCGCGAATTCAGGTGCTCATGGGGTGTCAGGAGATGTTGTCCGCCGATCGCTTCGTGGAAGGTTTTCCGAGGATCGTGCCGGCGCCGGAACAGGAGATCGTGACCAGGCTGGAGAGCGCGATTCTTCTCGTCGCGCCGGACGGCGAGATCTTGTTCAACAACCGCTCCTGCCGGGCCGCCCTGGGCGGCGACCTGACGGGCCGGCGGCTGACGGGCCTCGGCCGGCAAGACGAGGGATCTCTTCTGGCTCGTGTCGCCGCGTCGTATCTCGAGGCCCGCGAATCCGGCGGTCGCTACCAGGACCTTCTGATATGGGAGCGGGATGCGCAGGTCCGATATTACTGGTTGGGGGTCTCGCCCGGCCTGGACGGACGGATGGTCCTGTCGCTGGAGGAGATCACCTCAGCGTTGCGGCGAGCGCCCGCGCTCACGCAGGTTCTCGCGCAGTTGATTCATGACCTGCGCACGCCCTTGACATCGATCGCGGGAGCCGTGGAGTTGATCCTTTCCGGTCGACTGGGTCCGCTCGCGACGGGCCAGCGGCGCATGGTGGATATCGTGGACGAGAGCGCGCGGAAGATGAAATCGATGCTGGCCAAGAATGAAACCGGGCTCGACGCGTGTGGCCCCCTCGGTCAAGGGAAGACGGCATCGTGAGCAACGGGAAGATCCTGATCGTGGATGATTCCGAGAACATCCGGGATGTTCTCCAGGCGAATTTCGAGTACCTGGGCTACGACGTGCTGACGGCTCGGGACGGGGCCACGGCCCTGCGACTCGTCGAGGAGCAGAAACCGAGTCTCGTGATACTGGACGTCATGATGCCCGAACAGAACGGGTTCCAGGTCTGCCGGAAGATCAAGTCGAATCCGGCCTCGGCGGGGACCCCGGTCATCTTCCTCAGCGCCAAGGGACAGCGCGAAGATCGCTACTGGGGAAAAGATTGTGGGGCGGACGAGTACCTGACAAAGCCCTTCAGCACGGCCGAGCTGGAGAGGATCATCGAGAAACTCATGCTGCGACAACGGCAACCGATGACTCTCACTGGGTTCCAGGCGGAGATCGATACCCGCCGCGCCAGGAAGGAGGAGTTCTCGGTATTGACCGTGACCTTCGATCCCAAGGCGCTGACCGTCTTCCGGCAGAAGTACGGGGAACCGCGGTATCACGAGGCGATCGAAGCGATCCGCCGGATCGTCGAGCAGGTTGTTCAGAACGAGGCGGGCGAGGCGCTCGTCTGGTTGAGGGGTGAAGCGGTCGTGCACGCGATCTTGCCGGGGGATGCGGGCCAGACCCGCGCGCTGCGCGATCACATCGTCGCTCAGGCGAACCTCGCCCTGAAAGGTTTTTACGACGAGCTTGACGGGGAGAGAGGGTATGTCGTGCTGCGGCATCCCGGGGACGCCACAGAAGAGCACGTCCCCTTGTTGACTCTGGAATCGACGCTGTCGTCCGGCGAAGCGCAAGCGTTCGGGACGACCTCACCCTCTTGTCCAGAGACTCTTCACTAGGATATACTGCGGCTCCTCGAAGGTGCTGATCGTACCCGGATACGCAAGGACTGGACAGGGGGAGTGATCCTGAACGTCAAGGTCCTCGTTGTCGATGACGACCCCGGGGTTCGCGAGATGCTCGGGGAGATGTTCTCCTCCCCCGGCTGTGACGTCGAGCTGCGCGGTGACGGTGAGGAGGCGCTGGAAGCGATCCACCGGGAGCCATTCGACATCGTCTTCGTCGATTATCGCCTTCCCAGAGTCGACGGCATGGAAGTGATGCGGGAAGTCGTCGCCCTGTATCCCGATGCCGCCGTCGTTCTGATCACGGCTGAAGGCTCCGAGGAGGTTGCCCGCCAAGCATTCAAGCTGGGTGCCTTCGACTACATCGTGAAGCCCTTCCGGGAGGTCGGGGACCTGGAGATCGTCATCCAGCAGGCCCTGGAACGGCAACGACTGCACCGGGAGAACACTCACCTGAGGCGCGAGAACAGGGATCTGAAGTCGTTGATCGATCGCAAGTTTTCCTTCAGGAACATCATCGGCAACACCCAGGGGATGCGGAAGGTTTTCGACCTGGTCGACCGCGTCGCTTCCACGAGAAGCACGGTTCTGATCACCGGAGAAAGCGGCGTCGGAAAGGAGCTCATCGCCAAGGCGCTGCACCATCATAGCGACCGGATGGATCAGCCGTTCGTGAGCGTGAATTGCGGAGCCTTGCCGGATAACCTCCTGGAGGATGAACTCTTCGGCCATGTCAAGGGGGCCTTCACCGACGCGATCAATGATCGTCCCGGCCGTTTCGAAACGGCGGACAGGGGAACCCTGTTCCTCGATGAAATCGGGACGATGTCCCCGAACCTTCAGGTGAAACTCCTGCGTGTTCTCCAGGAGAGAGAGTTCAATCCCCTGGGAAGCACCAAGGGCGTCACGGTCGATGTCCGGATCGTCGCGGCGACCAACACGGACCTGCACCGGATGATCGAAGAAGGGCGTTTCAGGAAAGATCTGTATTACAGGCTGAATGTCATCAATATCCGGCTGCCGCCGCTGAGGGAGCGCCGAGCCGATATTCCCCTCCTCGCGGCCCACTTCGCGTCCAAGTACTGCGCGGAGATGAAACAGGCGCCGAAATCATTCTCGCCCGAGGCGCTGCGCCGGATGATGGCGTACGCATGGCCCGGCAACGTCCGGCAATTGGAGAATGCGGTGGAGCGGGCGGTGGCCCTGTCCGGTGGTCGCACGGTCCTGAACGTGGAGGACCTGCCCGATGATCTCGACGAGTCGGGAAGATTCGAGTTGCCGTCGCTTTCCTCGGATGACGGCATCGCCCTGGATGTTGCCGTCTCCGATTTCGAGGGCCGGCTGCTCCTGCAGGCTCTGGAGAGTGCGGGATGGGTGAAGACCCGTGCGGCGAGTCTGCTGCGGATCAAGCGGACGACTCTCATCGAGAAGATGAAGCGCCTCGGGATACCCCTCAAGCAGGAACGGGCCAACAAAGCCTCGTAATTGCCGTCCCGCCCGAGCTATGGTACCCTCCGGCAAACTCATGGTGACCGTCCTACTTCTCGATGATGATATCCTCTTCAAGGCGGTAGAGGGTTCATGCCTTCGGAGAGAGCGCTGCAGGCTGGTCAAGGCGGCGTCCGGGGATCTCGTGAGGGTCGCCGGGGAGCGCGCCGCGGACCTCATCGTGGTCTCCTCCTTGGTGGGAAGGGAGTTGCTCCGGCGCCTGCTGGTCGATCCCGCCGTCTTCACGACCCCGATCATCGTGATCGATTTCGGTCCCGGAGAGGAGGGTGCATCCGCCTTCGTGCGGGACGTTGAGGCCGGTGCCGGCAGGGGCGGTATCGACGTTCTGGTGGTCCCCGTGGATTCCCGCGGTCGGCTCGATTTCCACGGGCTCGACGCGCCCTTCGATCGTGTCGTCAAGCGGCACTTGAAGGAGATGGATCATCGGCCGGATCGGATCACGGTGGGCGTATCCGTCCGATGCCGGGGCCCGGGCGTCCCGCGGACACTGAGGACCAAGAATATCAGTCCCTCGGGCCTGTTCCTCAAGACCGACCAGGGGTTCGACCGGGGTTGTCAGTTCGACATCCGCTTCATTCTCCCGGGCGAGGCGACCGCCGAGGCTTCTCCCGGGCAGCGGTCCCCGAAGCGTTCCCGTGGGGCCACGATCACGGCGCGATGTGAAGTCGTGCGATCCGTGGTTCACGATGCGGGCGCGGACAGCGAGGTTGATCTGATCGCGGGCGTAGGTGTCCGATTCGTCGCGATGCATGATGAGCAGAGAGCCGCCCTTCAACGCTTCATCCGGCGCTCGGAACGCCGGGTGAGCCGGGCGGCTGTGGCGATGCAGTAGCAATCCAATCCGCCAAGGGGGGTGCCTGATGGCCCGGATTCTCGTCGTGGACGATCAAGCGGATATCCTGGAGACGACCTGCGCGATGCTGCGCAAGGATGATCACGAAGTGATCACGGCCCGCGACGGCGTGGAAGGGCTCGAGCGTGCGAGGAGCGAAAAGCCGGACCTGATTCTCCTCGATATCGAGATGCCGGGCATGGACGGGTGGGAGATGCTGCGGCTCCTGCGCCTGGAGGAGAGCACGCGGCGTGTGCCTGTGGCCATGTTCACCATCCTTTTTGATCTGCGGGAGAAGGTGCGGGCGCTGAAATACGGTGCTCAGGAATACGTGACCAAGCCGTTCAAGATGCAGGACCTTCTCGCTCGAGT
>JBHHZN010000066.1:0-9261 GCA_046758155.1 Acidobacteriota bacterium
GGCAAGATCCTCACGGGGTTTCACATGATACGGGCCCTCGCGCTGGGCGCCGATCTGTGCGCGTCGGCCCGCGGCATGATGCTGGCCCTGGGCTGCATCCAGGCGCTGCGCTGCAACACCGACCACTGCCCGACCGGCATCACGACACAGAACCCGGCCCTGGTCCACGGCCTGCACGTGGGGCGCAAGTCCGAGCGGGTGGCCCGCTTCCACCACAACACCGTGCGCGGGTGCCTGGAGCTGCTGGGGGCGATGGGTGTGCGCGATCCCGGCATGCTGAGGCCCGATCAGATCTTCCGGCGTGTCGATGACCTGCGTGTCCGGCATTTCGGGGAGCTTTACGAGTTTCTGCGGCCGGGCCAGTTGCTGGCGAAAGACGGCGTGCCGGAGAGTTTGCGAGTCTCGTGGCTGGCCGCCCATCCTGAGCAATGGGGCGATGTGCCGGGAGGGCCGCATCCCGGGGGCTCGACGTAGTCCCGGAACGAGGGGCGAAAGAAAGTCCGTCCTGACGGGGTGGACAGCGCGGGATCGCGCGTGATCACGACGCGGGTTGCGTTCATCGGCGTGCCGGAAGACCCGCGATCGGAATACGCTGATGGGAAGGCGCGTTCATGGTGATGCGGCAAGAGGGAGTCTGCATGGCCGATGCGCTCGAATCCAAGGCCGTCGCCTCGTCGAGTCTGGTCACGACCACCCTGATGACGCCGGAGATGGCCAACTTCTCCGGAAACATTCACGGCGGTCACATCCTGCGGCTCGTCGATCAGATCGCCTACGCGTGTGCCTCGAGGTACTCCGGGAAATACTGCGTCACCGTCTCGGTGGATCGTGTCAAGTTCAAGGTCCCCGTACGGGTGGGGGATCTGCTGACAATGCGGGCGCGCGTCAACCACGTCGGGCGCACCTCGATGGAGATCGGGGTGCGCGTGGAAGCGCAGGATCTGCGCGGCGGCGAGGCCCGCCATACCAACAGTTGCTACGTGACCATGGTGGCGATCGAGGACGACAAACCGGTGGCCGTTCCGGCCCTCGTGTGCGAGACGGAACGCGATCGACGCCGCCACGCACGGGCCAAGCTTCGGCGCGAGCAGTACCGTGCCCTGGAGCGCATCGAAAGAAGCGAAAAGGATTACTACGATATCGTCGAGCTGGCCTCGGTGGCGATCCTGCTCATCGACACGGAATCGGGGAAGGTGCGACACGCCAACAGACAGGCATGTACCCTTCTGCAACGCACGGCGCAAGATCTGGGGCAGCTGGATGTCTGGCACCTGCATCCGGAAGAATGCCAACCCGAGGCGCACGCCTTCTGGGAAACCGTGAAGACCTCCGGCTTCGCCGAGACCGAGGCGCTGGATCACCTCACGGGTGACGGGCGGCGGGTCCCGATCGCGGTGGCGGCCTGGTTGATCCCACTGCCCACGGGACGCCTCATCCAGAGGGTGATGCGTCCACGCTCCGATTCCTCCTGATCGTCGCCGAATGGGAGCCCGTGGTGCGCCATCATTCCGCAGGAAGCATCCTCAGGGCTCGATGATCATCGCGTCCGGTCGCCAACCCCGTTTCCGTTCCCTTCGCTCTCTTCGTTGGATATCTTTCAGCAACTGCTGGCCCTGCACCGGAGGCGCCGGGACGATATCGGGATTGTTTTCGCGCTGGATGAGCTGGCCCGGACCGCCGCGAGGGACGACCCACGGCGCGCCCGAGCTCTTTATGAAGAAGCGCTGGCGGTTGCCCGGCGCGGCGGCGCCGGCCGTGTGTGGCGGAGCTTGGAGGGTCTCGCTCGTCTGGACCGGCGCGAGGGGAACCTCGATCGTGCCCAGGCGGGATACCGCGAGGCGGTCGAGCGGCTCGAAGGGTTCCGTGACCACCGGCCGGGCCTGCGGCGCCGCGGCGACCTCATGCGCCGCAACCAGGACCTCTACCACGAGTGGATCGACTTGCTCGTGCAACGGCACCTGAGCCGGCCCGGCGGCGGCGACGACGTCACCGTCTTCCACGTGTCGGAGCGCTCCCGGGCCCGCGCGCTGCTCGAGAGGATCATGACCGCCCATCTGGACCGTTCTCGTGCACTGTGGCCCGAGCTGACCCGGCGCGAGAGCATGTTGAAGGAGCGCATTGCCGGGCTGCAGGAGCAGCTGCAGCAGGTCCCGCCCGACAGCGCCGACTCATCCCGGATCCAGGATGCGCTGACTTCCGCGGAGGTGGAGCTGGACGAGCTCGACGTGGCGCTGCGCAGGGGCGAGCCGCAGTCGGCGCCTGTGAGCAAGCCTGGAGCGGTCGGCCTGGAGGAGGCGCAGGCGCTGCTGGATCCGGCGACCGCCATCATCAGCTACGTTCTCACAAGCGAGCGAACGCTCGCGATGGTGGTCACCACGAGGGGTTTTCACCTGGAGGTCCTGCCGGCCGCACCGCGGATCTTCCAGGCCCAGGTCCCGAACTACCTCGAGCTGCTGCGCCGCGGCGCTGGCTGGGAGGCGGTCGCGCGCCGTCTCCACGGGGAGTTGATGGCGCCGCTGCTCGCGCACCTGGGCGACGGAATCCGCCATCTGATCATCGTCCCCGACGGACCGCTGCACGCGCTGCTGTTCGACACGCTCCTGGGCGCCGGGGCCGACGGCCGAGAGCGTCCTTTGCTCGAAGACGTCGGCGTGAGCTACGCGCCGTCGGTGACCATCCTGGCCGAGTTGATGCGGGAGGATCCGCCGGCGGGGATCGCCTCCATCCTGCTGTTCGCCGATCCCGCCCTGTCGGACGAGACTCCCAAGGATGTGGCGCGGATGCGCTACCTCTACGCGGACCAGGGGCTGCACCTCTCGCTGGTTCCCGGCAGCCGGCGCGAGGCCCGCTTCGTGAGCCGCTACGCTGGCCCGGGGGGCCGGATCCTGCAGGGTCCCCAGGCCAGCGAGGAGCGCCTCAAGGGGCTCCGCCTGAGGGGCTTCACGCTGCTGCATTTCGCCACCCACGGGCTCCTGAGCGAGACCGATCCGATGGGATCCGCGCTGGTGCTGGCCCCGGGAGGCGACCACTTCCAGGACGGTTTCCTGCAAGCGCGCGAGATCGCACGGCTCGACCTTGACGCCGACCTGGTTGTGCTGTCGGCGTGCCGGTCGGCGCGCGGAGCTCTCCTGCCCGGCGAGGGTGTACAGGGATTGGCGCAGGCGTTCCTCCATGCCGGCGCACGCTCGGTGATCGGGACTCTCTGGAACGTGGACGACCGTGAAACCGCCGCCTTCGTCGAGGAGTTTTACTACCGCCTGGCGGCGGGCGACGGCAAGGCGGAGGCCCTGCGCAACGCCAAGCTGGCCCGCCGCGCCGCCCTGCCCGCCGCCGGGCCCCTCCACTGGGCCGCCTTCGTGCTGCTGGGCGAGCCCTTCAGACGACTGCCCCTCGCCGCCGCTCCCGTGGCCGGCTGGGGCTGGCGGTGGGCGCTGGCGGGCGCGGTGGCGGCGCTGGCCGCGGTGGTGGGCGCGAGCCGGCGTCGTGGCATCCGTCGCACGGTCGGCTTGCGCCGCGCCGCTAGCCCGCGACGATCGCCCGGCGACTGAGGTTCCGATCAGCTCCCGCCCGCGGCCAGCGTGTCGAACCAGTCAAACACCACGGTCAGGTGGGTGAGATCGGCGCGGGGCCCTTCGCGTGCCACCTGAAACATCACGAACGACTTGCCGTCGGGGGCGACGTCGTAATCTTTGTACGGAGAGAGAGTGACGAAGGACTCTCCATCGAACAGCTTGCGCGCCTTGCCGGTCCGAAACGATTCCCCCTCGGAGGAGACCGGCACCACCATCATCGATCCGTCCGGAGCGCGGTAGAAAAGCTGCTTGCCGTCGGCCGACCAGTAAGAATAGCCGAGAGAGCCGCCGCTCGAGATCTGCCACTTGCCGCCGGGCCCGGGGTACGGCCTCACGTAGATCTCGAACTGTCCCGATTCGTTCGAAGTGTACGAGAGCCACCGCCCGTCGGGGGAGAACATGCCGGCCACCTCGATGAAAGGGGTGCTCAGAAAAAGCTGAGGTTTTCGATCGCCCTGGAGCGGGAGGATCCAGATATCCCAGCTCGTTTCCGGATCCTCTTCGTCGAAGGAAAGGAACTTCCCATCGGGCGAGAAGGAGTTTGCGAACTGAGCGTTCTCGCTGGTGGTGAGTCGTTCCACCTCGCCGGCACCGTCGGAGCGTTTCTGGTAAAGGTTGTCCGAATTTCCATCACGACCGGAGGCGAACACGAGGCGCCGCCCGTCGGGGCTCCAGACAGGATTGTTTTCCTTCGTGGAAAACGTCAGGCGCGTCATCACCTCACGGTCAATCTCGTAGACCCAGATATCGCCTATTCCCGCCGATGCTGCCGGGGCGATCTCGAGGGCGAGCCTCTGCCCGTCCGGGGAAAGCCGCGGCGACGAGTAGGTGCCACGCTGGTCGATGAGGGGGGTGCTCTTGCCTTCCCGATCGACCTGCACCGCCGAGAGCTGGGTCCGAGACGACCCGCCGGTCATGTAGACGAGCGTTCCGCTTTCCGAGAAGGCGTACTGGGCGCCTCCGTAGGAGACATCGCAGAGAATCCCCTCCAGAAGCGGCGCGGGCGGGCCGGTGATCTCGAGACGGTCCAGGTCAAACGGCGCCGCAAACAGCGTCCCTTCCCGGATGTAGGTGATCTGTCCGGTGGGAAGGTAGCGCGGGTAATAGCCTCCTTGGTGCAGAACCCTGGTTTGGCCCGATTCCAGATCGAGCAGCTCGATGTCTCCTTCGTCATACGATTCATTGCCGGAACGTGCGGCGTAGATGACCGCGCGGCCTCCGGGCAGAAACTGCGGATAGCGATGCGAACTGGCGGCAGGCTTGTCCGGTTGCGTGATCTCCTCCGGTGTCCCTCCGGCGGCGCTGATTCTCGACAGGCCGCTTCCTGTGCTCGTCGTGAAGATGATCGTGTCGTCGGGTCCCCAGGTGCCGCCGCGGTTGTCCTTTGTCTTGGTCAGGGTCTGCGGCGAGCCGCCGATGATGGAGACCTTCTTGAGGGCGTTGTCGGTGAAGAAGGCCAGCCACTGTCCGTCGGGCGAGAAGAACGGATCGCGCGCGCCCTCGGTGCCGGCCAGGCTCGACGATTCGAGGTGGTCGAGTGCGCGCAGATGCAGCTTGCGTTGCGACCCGGAGCCCGTCACATATGCCAGGCGCCGGCCGTCGGGCGAAAGAACCGCGGCCGCGCCGAGCTGGACGAACAGCGGCTCGTCGGGGGAGATCTGGACGCGCAGTCGCACCGGCGTGCGTGCAGCCGGCAGGCTCGTGTACCACCATCCCGCGAGTGCCATGACCGCCACGATGGCCGCCGCGATCGCGGTTGCCGAAAGCTGCCGTCTCCAGCCTGGCCCCGCCGTTGCGGCCTCGGCAGGAGCGGGCATCATCGTGGAGAGCGCCGCATCGGCCTCCTGTTCCTGCAGCGCGATCCGGGCCTCCCCGATGTCGCGCAGGCGCTCTTTCGGATCGGGAGTCAGGCACCGCCGCAGGAGCTTGTTCACGGTGGCGGGAAGATCATCCGGCAGGGCGTTCCAGTCCAGATCGGTTTTCAGCACGGAGGCCAGCACGTCCGAGACCGTCTCGCCGGTGAAGGCCCGCCGGCCCGTGAGCATCTCGAACAGCACCACGCCGAACGCCCAGATATCGGCCCGCTTGTCGACGCGCACGCCTCGGGCCTGCTCGGGGGACATGTAGCCGGCCGTGCCGAGGATCATGCCCGCGCGCGTCGCCGCCAGGCTCAGCGTGGGCGATGAGGTGGGATCGCCGCCGGGGCCGTCCGCTTCGACCGCCTTGGCCAGGCCGAAGTCGAGCACCTTGACGGTGCCGTCTTCCTTGATCTTGATGTTGGCCGGCTTCAGGTCGCGGTGGATGGTCCCCTGGTCGTGGGCGGCCTCGAGAGCCTCGGCGATCTGGCGGGCGATGCCGAGCGCCTCCTCGAGGGGAACGGGGCCCTCGTCGATCCGCTCCGCCAGAGTCAGGCCGTCCACCAGCTCCAGGGCCAGCGCGTAGCTGGCGCCGTCTCTTTCCAGGCCGTAGATCGATGCGATGTTGGGATGGTTCAGCGAGGCGAGCAGGTGGGCCTCGCGCGCGAAGCGCGCCATCCGGTCGGGATCGTGCGCGAAGCTGCCCGGGAGGACCTTCAGGGCGACATCACGCTGCAGCTTGGTATCGGTGGCGCGAAACACCTCCCCCATGCCGCCTTCGCCCAGCTTGGCCGTGATCCGGTAATGGGCGATCGTCTTGCCGATCATCTTTGTCCCCCGCCCCCTGCCAGCTCGGTCCGCCGATCATACCTGCAGCCCATCGGTTGGGCGAAGATCATACCCCGGAACCGGTCTCTCGTGTCAACAGCGGACGCCGGCGGTCCGCTTCGAGCCCCGGCCGCCGATCGAGGGTCCTAGCGACGAGCTGAGTGCGTTCGGGAGGTGGGTGTGGTTCAGTGCTTTAGTTTCGAGGTCCAGTTGACGACCAGCGTCAGGGGCTCCTGGGTCTGCGACTCGGCCGCCCACGCGATGAGGAAACGCTTCCCGTCGCCCGTCCGGTCATAGATGCGAAACGGCGCGCCCGGCTGGAAGCTGAACAGCTCGGACACCGCACCGATGATGAAGGATGAACCCTGGGCCTCGACACGGGCGGCCATCAGGCGGGAGCTGTCCTGGACGAAGAAGATCTCGCTGCCGTCCGCGCCCCACGCCGGGAACGACCCGCCGTTGAGCGAGATCTGCCATTTGCGCCCGGGGCCCGGAAAGGGCGCGACGTACACCTCTCTTCTGCCGGATTCGTTCGAGGTATAGGCCATCCATCGACCGTCGGGCGAGAAGGCTGGATGCGTCTCCACGAATTCGGTTCGCAGAAAAGGGATCGGCTCGACTGCCCCCTTCACCGGCAGGACCCACACATCCGCGCGGGTGTCGGGATCGCCGATGCTCAAGTACGCGAGAAAACGCCCATCGGGGGACCAGCTCGAGGGGAACTTGTCCAAGTCGGAGGCAAGCAACAACCGAGCTTCGCCGGAGCCGCCGAACGACTTCTCGTACAGATCATATTGACCATTACGGTTGGACGAGAAGACGATCTGCTCCCCATCGGGTGACCAGACGGCGCTAACGTCGCGGTCAGGATCGAATGTGAACCGTGTTCGCAGGCCGCGCGCGATGTCGTAGATCCAGATTTCACTGCCGCTGGAGGGGTCGGCGATCTCCACGGCGACGCTGCGGCCATCCGGCGAGAGGCGGGGGGCGAGATGGAGGAGCCGTTCTCCGAGCGAGCCGATCTGCTTGCCGCCGCGGTCGAGCCAGAGCAGCCGGTTGCCGATCCGGGCCTTGCCGGTCTGGTACGCCAGGACTCCGTTTTGCGAAGCGGAGAAGACGCCTCGGTTGTAGTTGGCATCGATCTGGATCTCCTCGGCCACCGGGAAAGCCTCGCCGGTGAAAGCGCGATCGCCGGGGCCGAACGGGCGCGCCATCAGCGTCGACTCCTGCAAGTACAGAACGTATCCGGAGGCGTAGATCGCCTGGGCGTCCGACTGCATCAGGACACTGTCCGTCGAGGCATCGACCGAGCCGATCCTCACTGTGTTCGTCCCTCCCCCTTTCGCCCGGACGAAGTAGAAGAAATGCCGCCCATCGGGGAGGAAGAACGGCCAGCGGTGGGTGTCGTCCTTCTGCTCGTCGAACCGGGTCGCCGGCCTGGTGGCTCCTCCGGCGCCATTGACCTGGTAGAGTCCCCCGGTTCTCTCGGGCGCGAAGACAATGACGCCCGCGCGGCCCCACGATCCGCTGCGACCGCTGGGAGCCTGGCAGAGGGTGAGCGGCGGGCCGCCGGTGGTGTCGATCTTACGCAGCTTGTCGCCTGCGAAGAAGGCCAGGGTCCGACTGTCAGGCGACCAGAAGGGGTAGCGTGCGCCGTCGGTGCCCGGCAGCGGAAGCGCCTTGATCGCGTCGAGGGGGCGCACCCAGAGACGGTCGGGACCGTCCGTCCCACGCGTCACGAAGGCGAGCTTCGTGCCGTCCGGGGAGACCGAAACCGTCCCCGAACCGCCCGGCCCCTCCCCGACGAAGTAGAATCTGGCCTCCGCCGGCGCCGGGATGGAGGCGCGCACCGTGGGGGGGACAGGCTCTTGCCGCAGCACCCGGAAGCCAGCGATGACCGCGCCGGCAAGAGCCATGATGATCACCAGCGCCCAGGCGATCCGCTCGCGGCGCCTGCTCGCAGGCGCCGCCGGTGCCACCGCCTGCTCGGATCCTCCCCGTTCACCGATCCAGCGCAGGTCCAGGGCGACGTCGTGCATCGTCTGGCGCCGCCGGTCGGGGTCCTTCGCCAGGCAGTTGTGCACCAGGCGGTCCAGGGCCGGAGGACTTGACGGCTGCAGCGCGCCGATCGGCTCCGGTTCGCTCTCCAGGATCCGCGCGATGATGCTCGCCTGCGTTCTCCCCTGAAAGGCGGGCTTTCCCGTGGCCATCTCGTATAGCAGGAGTCCGAGGGAGAAGATGTCGCTGCGGGCGTCGGCCTCCTTCCCCTCGATCTGCTCGGGCGCCATGTACTGAAAGGTCCCGACGATCGTCCCCTCGGCCGTCAGGGGACTCGTGGCGGTGGCGGCGGCGGTCAGCGACGTTGCCCCGCCGGTCGCGCCGATCCCTTTCGCCAGGCCGAAGTCGAGCACCTTGGCACCGGCCTGTGTCAGCATGATGTTGCCGGGCTTCAGGTCGCGGTGGATCAATCCCTGCCGGTGCGCCGCGTCGAGCGCCTCGGCGATCTGCAGGGCGACCTCGACGAGCTGTCCGGTCGGAAGCGGTCCTTTGACGAGGTGCTGCGACAGCGTCTCGCCTTCGAGGTACTCCATGACGAGGTAATCGATGCCATCTTCCCGCCCGACGTCGTGCAGCGTGCAGATGTGCGGATGGTTCAGGCTGGAGACGGCGCGTGCTTCCCGCTCGAAGCGGGCGCGCAGGCCCGGATCCTTCGACAGGTGCGCGGGCAGGACCTTGATGGCGACCGTGCGGTCCAGGCGGGTGTCCACGGCGCGGTACACCTCCCCCATCCCCCCGGCGCCCAGAGACGACTCGATGCGAAAAGGGCCCAGCCTGGACCCGGGTTCGAGCGGCATTCCTTTTCCCGCCCTCCGGTTTACCGAAACGGCCATCCGGGACTGACCCGGATGGCCCGTGGCATCAGCACCACCGATCCCGATGCGGCCACGAGTATACGGGAAAATCCGACCGGACACGTCCGGAATCGGCCGGCTCCCGGTTTTTCC
>JBHHZN010000067.1:0-9169 GCA_046758155.1 Acidobacteriota bacterium
GAAGGTGCACGGGGTGCTGTCCAACCGTTACTTTGTCTCCCAGCGACTCCAGGCCGCGATCTCATCGTTCGGTCCCGATCTCGTGCTTTACATCCCCTGGACAAGCCTGACGGCCCGCACCATGATCCGTGCCGGGACCCTCGCGCGATACGCGCGGCACGCACCGATCGGAGTCCTGGCGCTTCAGCCGCGGGCGAACGAACTCGTGACGCGGCTGGTCGGGCGGATTCATCGGCCCGATCTCGTCCTGGCATGCGGCCCGGGTGCCCAGCGACAAGCCGAGGAACTCCGGATCCCGGCGGCGCGGATCCCCCTCGGCGTCGACACCGGAAAGTTCAGGCCCGCCACGAGCCGTGAGATCGCCACGCTGAGGGACCGCGCGGGAATCCCCAGGGAAGCCTTCCTGGTGCTGCACGTCGGCCATCTCAAGGAATCACGGAATCTCGCTGTTCTCGAACGATTGGGGCGGATCCCGGGCGTCACCTGCATGCTGGTGACCAGCACCAGCACCGAGGTTCAGCGCCCGGTGGCGGCGCGCCTCGAGGCTGCGGGGGTGAAGCTGCTGCCGGAATACCAGCAGGAGGTCGAACTCGCCTACAGACTGGCGGATGCCTATGTTTTCCCCGTGATGGCGCCCCATGATGCCATCGAATTGCCGTTGTCGGTGCTGGAGGCAGCGGCCTGTAACCTGACGATCGTCTCGACCCGGTACGGTGGGCTGCCGGATCTGATGAGGGGGGCGGGAAGGGATGATGGCGTGATCTGGGTGAACACAGGCCGGGAGGCCGTGGAAGCGATGGAGGGTCTTTCCCGTCGGGGAGGCGGACCATCGCCCAGAACGAGAGACCTCGTCGCCTCCTACACGTGGGAGACCGTCGCCGCCGAGGTCCTGTCTCAGGCCGCGCGGCTGGTCGGGCAAGGGCCAGGCCGATGAACGGCATGGTCCTCGAGGCGGCGGCAGCGGTGGCCGAGGGCGGCTCCGGGCGGCGGCCGGCGCCGGTGATGACGGAACGCGATGCGGAGCGGATCGTCGGGATCCTTCGCCGTAACAAGGTGCCGCTTCTGGAGCTGTCCGTGGATGATTGTCCCCCGGATCTCGTCGCGCAGGGCGCCTGGCGCGACGCGCTGGCCCGCGAGGAACGGGACCGCCGCGAGCTCGAGGTCGCGTTCAGGGAGGTCGCCGATCGGTTCGCGCGTATCGGGATCTCCCCGGTGCTCTTCAAGTCGGGCGGCACCATGCCGTACCTCTCGAGCAATCTCGACACTCTCGTCAGGGAAGGGGAACTGATCCCCGCGGCGCGGGCGCTGGAGGATGCCGGCCACTTGCGGCTGCCCCACTACCGCGAGGAGCACAAACTGTTGTTCAGGAAGTTTCAGCAGGGTCGATCGGTCATCAGCGTGCACCTGCATGACGCCGTATCCTGGGGTCGAGTGCTGATCCTGCGCGGTGACGACGTCACGGATCGGTCCCGTCCATCCCGCGCGGGGCCCTTCCGGTATCCGTCGATCGAGGATCGCATCATTGCCCTGCTGGCGCACTGCCTCTACGAGACGGATCAGATCCGCCTCGCGGATCTGAGGACGCTCCGCGGGTGCCTGCGAGATGCGGACTTCGCCTGGGAGAGGGTTCTCGAGCGGGTAAAGCAACGCGGCTGGTGGCTCGGTTTCTGTTCGATCCTGACGATCACCGCGGCTCTGGAGCGGTCCCTGTACGGATCGTCCTGCGTACCGCCGACGTATCTGGAGATGGCCGGGGACACGGTGGCTCGCTGTGCCTGGGCGGGCTGGTACGTGCGCCGCAAGGTCAGAGCCCTGTCCACGGGGCCCCCGGCGAGCTTGCCGCTCCCGCTGTCCAAGGTTCACTCGAAAGCGCACTTCGTCGAACGCCTCGCCCGGGAAACGACGCGAACGCCGGATGAGCGCCTCGTGGATATCCTTGCCACCATCGGGAACCTCGCCGCCAATCGGTTGCATCTGCGGTGCCGGCCGGCGGTCCTCATCAGCTTGAGCGGCCTGGATGGGGCGGGCAAGTCCGCTGCCACACGGGCCGTGGAGAGCGCGATGACGCTGTGCGAGATCCCGACGCGAGTCGTCTGGAACCGCGGCGGGTTTACCGGGTGGCTCGCGGCGGTCAAGCGGGCGAGCCGGGCAGCCCTGCCGGCGGTTGTGCCCGGGCCGAAGGATCCGCAGGGCAAGAGGCGATGGCTCTCGCACCCGGTCCCTGGAACGAGTTTTGCCGCCGTCGTGCTGGTCGAACAGCTCTTCCTGCACCTCGTCCGCGTCGTGCTGGCTCGGTGGGTGGGCACATCGATCGTCTGTGATCGATACTCCTACGACACCGCGGCCGATCTGCGCACCAAACTGGGTCGGGACGCGTGGAGCGCGGCCACGGCGGGAGCCTTGCTCGTCGGGATGACGCGCCGCCCCGACCTGGCGATCCTGCTCGACCTGACGCCGGAGCAGGCGGTTCGCCGCAAGCCGCAGGATGTTCTCCCGGGGGACGTTCTCACGCAATACGAAGCCCTGGGTGATCTCGGGGATCGCTACGGTATACGGCGCGTACGGTCCGATCGCTGTGAGGCCGAGGTCATCGGTGAAGTCGTGGAATGCGCCCTGCGAGCCGCCTTCGCGCGATTCGGCCGCGGCCGGCCCGCCGGACCGGGGGAATAAGCTCTGGAGCTTCCTTGAGAATCGCGTACGTGGTCTCGCTGTTTCCGAAATTGTCGGAGACCTTCATCCTTCGTGAGATGCTGGCACTGAAGCGGCGGGGCCATCAGGTTACCGTCTTCTCCTTGAAGAATACCCCGGAAGAGCTCGTTCACCCCGAGGCCCAGGCCTTCGCGGCCGATACCGTCCGCGTGGGATTCGGCCCGGGGATCATTCTGGCCATGGCCCGAGTCGTGCTGCGCCGGCCGAGCGCTCTGGCAGAGATCGTCGCGCGGATCGTGATGGCTCACAGGCGCCGGCCTATCTTGCTGATCAAGAACCTTGCTCTCGTGCCGGCCGCCACCTGTTTCGCCCAGCGCATCCGTTCGCTGCGTATCGAACACATTCATGCCCACTGGGCTACCTACCCGGCGATGGTAGCCTGGATCGTTTCGCGGCTGACCGGAATCCCGTACAGTGTGACGGGACATGCGCACGATCTGTTTCTTCCCAATCCGATGCTCGTGCGCAAGGTGAAAGATGCGAAGTTCTTCGCGACCATATCGGAGTTCAACCGCGCGCTGTTGTACCAGGCCTGTGGGCCCGACGCCATGGGGAAGGTACGGCTCATCCGTTGTGGCCTGCCGCTGGAGGAGTTTTCCTTCGTACAGCACCGCTCGGCGCCGAGCGGTGCTCTCCCGCGCGTCCTGTCGGTCGGCAGGCTCGTGGAATACAAGGGCTTCGATATCCTGATCCGTGCCTGCGCGCGATTGCGCGAGTGTGGCCGCCGGGTGCGGTGCGTGATCGTCGGGGATGGACCCGAGAGGGCCCGCCTGCATCGACTCGTGGCGGAGCTACATCTCGAGGAGGAGGTAAACCTGAGAGGGAGTCGGACGCAGGCCGAGGTGCGTGAGATGATGGGCGCATCAGATCTGTTTGTTCTCGCCTGCATCAGGGGCGCCGATGGGCAGCAGGACGGCATTCCGATAGTCCTGATGGAAGCGATGGCTCTCGGCGTGCCGGTTGTCTCGACCAAGCTCTCCGGGATCCCCGAGCTGGTCAAGGACGGCGAAACCGGCCTTCTGGCCGCGCCGGGCGACGCCGATCATCTGGCCTCGGCGATGCAACGCATCCTCGACGATCCCGCGCTGGCCGAGTCGATGAGGACGGCGGCGCGGGCCTGGGTGGAGAAGGAGTTCGATCTTCGCCGGTCGGTCACGTATCTTTGTGATGCCTTCACGCAGGGACGGGAGGATCGAGCGGAATGACGATCGCCTTCTGGCTCCTGTTCGGCCTTGTCCTTTACGCTTACATCGGTTATCCGCTTCTCATCGGTCTTGTCGCGATCCTGCGGGGCAGGCGGCCGGATCGCGATGATGCCTTCGAGCCTACCGTCAGCATCCTGATCCCGGCCTATAACGAGGAGGCGATCATCGGCGCGAAGCTCGATAACGTGCTGAGCCTCGACTACCCGGCGAGCAAGCGGGAGATCATCGTCGCCTCCGAGTCCGACGACGGCACCAACGAAATCGTCGAGCGGTACGCCGGCCGAGGCGTCCGGCTCCTACGCTCGGAGACGCGCAGAGGGAAGGTAGCGAATCTTTACAGGGCGGTGCCGCACGCGACGGGCGAGATCCTGGTTTTCACCGACGCCAACGCCATGTTGAGACGAGACGCGTTGCGGAAACTGATGAGGAATTTCGCCGATCCTCGCGTCGGGTCGGTCTCCGGGCGGCTCGTCTATGTCAACCCGGCCGGCGCCACATCGGGAGCCGGTGAGAGTGTGTACTGGGGTTTCGAGATGTTGATCAAGAGAGCTTCCAGCGCCCTGGGTTCACTGCCGGGGGCCAATGGCTCCTTGTTCGCCCTGCGGCGTCATCTTTACCGTCCTATCAATGAACGGCGAGGCGATGATTTCGAGCTTCCGATCCGCGTCATCCTTCAAGGCTGGGATTCGATCCTGGAGCCGGAAGCGGTTTCCGAGGAGATCGCATCGTCAGGCTACGTCGAGGAGTATCGCCGCAAGCTCCGGATCATCAACTGGATGGTCGTCAGTGCCGTGATCCTGGTGCGCGAGGCGGTCGTCCGAGGTTGCCTGCTCCTCTCGTTCCAGCTCCTCTCCCACAAGCTGAGCCGCTGGGCGGTGCCGTTCTGGCTCGTCGCTCTGCTGCCGCTGAGTCTTCTTCTCGCGTCGCGAGGCGGTTTCTACCTGGTGGCGGCGGCCAGCCAGCTGCTTGTCTATGGTCTGGCCCTCATCGGGTGGGGCGCGGCGGCGCTGCGAGCGCGCCTGCCATCCCTCTTCATGCTCCCGTTTTATTTCGTCGTCGTGAACCTGGCCTGCCTGGGGGGTGTCCTGACGGCTCTGGCGGGCCGCGAGGTGATCTGGCACAAGAGATCGGATACACCGGGTTGAAGGCCCGTCCACCGGGCGGCCGGACCGAGAACAGGCTGGGAGGTGGCCCCAGCTCCTTCTTGCCTTCTGGCCTAGCGGGCACCATCGTTGGCCTGCCGGGCGGGTATCTTTCGGGGCAGCCAGGCAGACAGGGAGTGGCATGAAATCCATAGGATCCCACCATCCGAGATACAACCACCTCATGGAGGTTCTCGATAATGCGGCGGCGCTGCACATGGCCATCCGCAGCGCGGAGGTGGCCCTGATGGAGCCCGACCTGACAGGCGATGAACGCTCGCTGCTCGAATCGGTCCTGAATGCCTCGAAGGAAAAGCAGGAAAGGGTCGCCGCGATTCTCGAAGAGGAAAACCACCCGATCGCCGGTGTCCTGGACGAGATGGATGACGCCGGTGATTGGTCCGAGCAAGAGCTGTTCCAGGCGGGGCGGGCGGCCGATGAGGGATCGGTCGAGGCGGAAGGGGAGGCGAGTCGCGCGATCGATTGCCTCGGTCGAGAGCTGCGGCTCGATGTGCGGGCGTCCATCGAGAAATTCCTGACACATTCCTCTCCTTTGCTACGGGCCTCGGCGGTCAAGGTCCTGGCTTTGCACTGGCGCCTCATCGAGTACACCGAACAGGTGTTGTGGATGCTCGCCTCCGATACCGAGCCGGAATGCAGGCGTGCGGCCGCGCTGGCGCTGGGCAGCCTGTACGAGGGGACCCACCATCGCGGGGTCGGCCGTGAGCTGGTGCTCGCGCTGCGCCGTGAGTACGAGGAGCCGGATGTGCGATGGGCGTCTTACTATGCCCTCCTGGCGATCGATGGAGTCAAGCCGGAGGAGCGGCCGCTGCCGCTGAAAGATTTCGACTGGGCCGCCGAGGCGGATACCGGCATCGTGAACGCGTACGCCGGCGGGAGCGCCGCCTTCGATGACCGGACCCGGTGCGTGAAACCGTGAGGTATTCACCCGCGCCGCGGGGGGAGAGCGCTCGGCTGCGTTGATCCGCCGTGGGGGCGGCCGTATACTGGGGCCCTTCCGAGGAGGCCCCTTCATGGCAATCGATTTCACGAGCCGGGCCAGACGTTACTTCCAGAGCACGGAGCAGGCGCTTCGCGGGCTTCCGGAGCCGATTCTCGAGGAGGTCTTCCGCATCCTGCGCGATGCCTACCATGAGGATCGGCAGGTCCTGGTGATGGGCAACGGCGGCTCGGCGGCGCTGGCCTCCCACTTCGCCGTGGACCTGGGCAAGGGGAGTGCGCACCCGGACAGAAGGCGCTTCCGGGTCGTCTCGCTTGTCGACAACACGCCGGTCATGACGGCCTACGCGAACGATCTGTCCTACGCCGATGTGTTTTCCGAGCAGATCCGCACGCTCGCTCGACCGCGTGATGTCGTGTTCGGTATCTCAGGCAGCGGCAACTCCCCCAACGTGCTCAATGGATTGAAGGCCGCCCGCGAGAGCGGCGCCGTGACGGTCGTATTCACCGGATATGAAGGGGGCAAGGCGGCGGGACTGGCCGATGTCGCGCTCGTGGTCCCTTCCCACGACATGCAGCACATCGAGGATTGCCATCTGGCGCTGATGCATCTCTACATGCAGGCGATGTGCGAGACCGTCCGCGAGTCGCCGGCCCTTTCCCGCGAAACCGGCCGGGGCGTGCGCCCCGCCGGATAGCTCGCGAGAACACGCCGGGCGCTTGGCATAACCTCTTTCCCTCGGTATATTTAGGCCCATTCCAGTCCAGAATCCGAGGGGATCATGGCCGCATTATTCAATGTCCCGATCCGCCGGCAGCAGATCATTCTGTTTGTCGTGGATCTCGGGCTCTTGATGCTGTCGCTGATGCTGGCTTTCGCGATCGCGCGGTTCGCGAAATTCAACATCTTCATCGTTCTCGACAGGTTCACGGCCGGCTGCCTCGTCTATCTCGGCGTTTACTCCCTCGTGTTCTTCGTGGGCCAGCTCTACGAGGTGGAGTACCGATACAAGGAGATGCGCTCGTTCCTATACACGAGCGCGCTGGTCCTCGTGGCCACCATCGTCATCTCGATGGTGTTCTTCATGGTTCCCGAGTGGCGGATCGCCCGGAGGGTCATCGTCCTTCAGGCACCGCTGGCGGCGCTGTTCATCTATGCATGGCGTCGAGGTTATCTGTTCGTCTGCGGACAGTTGATGCCCCCTCGGCGCGTCCTGGTGGTGGGCGCGAACGAGACGGTTGTCTCGCTCATCGAGGATCTCAAGGCGAAGTACGCACGCGAATACGAGATCACCGGGATCGTCGACGACGATCCCGGAAAGGAGGGACACGACCTCGGGGGAATCCCCATCGTGGGAGGCGCCTCCTCCCTGAAGAGACGCGTCAGGAACGGAAAGATCGACACAATCGTCTTCTCACCCGGCTACCGCCTCGCGGTGAACGGAGGGACGGTGCGCAGCGTGCTCGAATTGAAAGCACGCGGCGTGAAGGTCTATGAGCTGGTGACTTTCTACAAGAGAGTAACGGGGAAGGTGCCGGTCAAGTACATCGAGGATCAGTGGCTCCTGTTCTCGCAGGATTTCGCGGGGACGGCCCGGGCGGATGCGAGGAACTTCAAACGGCTCATGGATATCCTGGTGGCGACGGTGTGCCTGACCCTGCTTTCGCCCCTGATGCTCGTGCTGGCGCTTCTGGTGAAACTGACGTCTCGAGGCCCCATCCTCTACCGGCAGCAAAGGGTGGGTCTGGACAAGCGGACGTATAAACTATTGAAGTTCCGGACGATGAAGGTGAATGCCGAGCAGGACGGGGCGCCTGTCTGGGCCTCACCCAACGATGAAAGGGTCACCTCCCTGGGGCTGATCATGCGGCGACTGCGACTCGACGAGATTCCCCAGTTCATCAACGTCCTGCGTGGAGAGATGAGCGTGATCGGCCCGCGGCCCGAGCGCCCCTACTTCGTGGAGCGGCTGGAGAAGACGATCCCCTATTACGCGCTGCGCTTCGCCGCGAAGCCGGGACTGACGGGCTGGGCGCAGGTCAATTACCGCTACGGGGCCAGCGAGGAGGACGCGCACACGAAGCTTCAATACGACCTTTACTATATCCAAGAGATGTCACCCCTTCTCGACGTGGTCATCATGCTGAAAACCTTCCAGACCCTGCTGTTCAGGCCCGGCTATTGATCGTATGAAACGAAACCTTCTGCTTGGTGCAAGCGTGACCGCGCTGTTTCTCTGCCTACTGGAGGGCGGGCTCCGTCTTTCGGGGAGGGTGGCGACCGACACGCTGCGTTCACCCGATCTTGAGACCCTGGAGCGGATTCCCGGAGTGTTCGAACCGAACAAGCAATTCGTCGATCGGATCAGGCCGGAGCTGGCCTACCGGGTGAAGATCAACTCACTTGGGTTCCGTGGCCGTGAGATCGACGCGGGCAAGCGACCCGGATCGGTCCGGATCATATGCCTGGGCGATTCATACACCTTCGGACACTACGTCGATGACGACGAAGCGTTCCCCGCGGTTCTGGAGCGGTTGCTGCGGGCCAGGCGGCGCGCGACCGAGGTGATCAACGCGGGGGTGAATGGGTTCTCGATCGTGGACGAGCTGGCGCTCTTCAGGGAGAAGGTGCTTGCCCTGGACCCCGATATCGTTGTCCTGGTTTTCAGCCAGAACGACATTCTGGATCTGGCCCGCCCTCGGCCGATGATCGAGCTCATGCGTGACCATGCGCGCCTGAAGTCGGTCTTCATCCTCGGCCCGACGCTGAAGGTTCTCCAGCACACGGCACTGTTCAACGCCATGCAGAGAGTCGCAGCCGGCCTGCGCGGAGGCCGGCGTGACGCCGTGGCCGCGACGCTTCAGGATCGTGCGTCGGAGCTCTGGAACGCCTACCATGCCCGGCTGGCGCAATTCGCCGCGCTGGCGAGAACGCGCGACATCAGGGTGCTGCTCGTCGCATGGCCTTCGGCACGGCAGGTGGCGGGCGATGCCGTGCTGACGCCGAACAGACGGTTGGAGCGGTTCGCGGGGGAGCTCGGCATCGCGTTCTTGGACCTGACCGACCCCTTGCGGAGTCTTCTGCGGAGGGGTGTCGAACCGACACTCGCGCCGCGCGATGGCCACCCGTCTCCGGCGGGGCATGAGGGGGCC
>JBHHZN010000068.1:0-9093 GCA_046758155.1 Acidobacteriota bacterium
TGATGTGCGCCCGGCGGCGCGAGACGCTCGAGCAGGCGGCGGCGGACATCAGCGCCCGGACGGGCGGCGAGACGCTCGCGCTGGCGGGGGATGTTCTCGTAGACGATGATGTGAAGCGTGTCGTCGAGCGCGCGCGCGAACGGTTCGGATCTATCGATATTCTGGTCAACAACGCCGGTGGGCCCGCGGCGGGAACATTCGAAAGCATCGAGCCGGCGCAGTGGGAAGCAGCGTTCCGGCTGAATCTGAGAAGCGCCGTGATGTTCTGCCGGGAGGTCCTGCCGTCGATGAGACAGCGTCACTGGGGGCGCATCGTCAACCTGGCATCGGTCTCGGTCAAGCAGCCGATCGACGGCCTCATGCTCTCGAACAGCATCCGTGCCGGCGTGGCCGGATTCAGCAAGACGCTGGCGACCGAATGCGCGGCCGACAACGTCCTGGTGAACGTCGTCTGTCCCGGCTACACTGCGACCCCACGATTGGACGAGCTGGCCCGGATCCGCGCCCGCGAGGCGGGCCTTTCGCAGGAGGAGATCCTGGAACAGATGGCGCAGAACGTCCCGGCGCGCAGGCTCGGGCGCCCGGAGGAGATAGCCGATCTGGCGGCCTTTCTGTGCTCGGAGCGCGCGACCTACGTGACGGGGACCGTCATCCAGGTCGACGGCGGCCTGTGCAGTGGACTTCTGTGAGAAGGCTCCTGCCACGGGTGTTGGCGATCGTCGGGCATCTGGGCCGCCTGGCTCTGGCGGGCGTCTTCCTCTACGCGGGGGCCCTCAAGGCGCTCGATCCGGAGGGGTTCGCCCAGGAGATCGTGCAATACGGGATCCTGTCCGGCCCGATCGCCGGCGTCTTCGCCTACGTGCTGATCGTGGTCGAGCTGGCGGTCGGCGTGTCGCTCTTGCTGGACTGGCTCACGATGCCGAGCCTGATGGTGGCCTGCGGGTTGCTCGTCGTGTTCATCGGCGCCATCGGTTACGCGCTGGCGACCGATCAACCCCTTCAAGGATGTGGTTGCTTCGGCCGCAACACGCCGCGCTCGCCGCAGCAGACCATCACCGAGGACCTGGCTTTTCTCGCGGCGGGGTTGCTGGGGCTGGTCGGCCTGCGGGGCCGATCGCCTCGTACGGGCGGCGGACGATGGAAGAAGGCGGTGGTGGCCGGCACCGCGGTCCTGTCGAGCGCCTTCGTCGTGGCGGCGCCGCACATGCCGATCGACGATCTGGCCACCGGCTTGCGACCGGGCGTGAGATGGCGAGACCTGGGGATCGCCCTGGCGGAGGTCGATCTGGGCCAGGGAGCGCACCTCGTGGCCCTGCTGAGCATGAAGGAGGAGGCCAGCGCAGCGGCGCTGGCTTCGCTCGACCCGCTTGCCCGGCAGGTGGATCTCGTCGGACTGTACAGCGATGATGATGAGGCCTATAACGAGTTTTTCTGGACGAACGGGCCGTCCTTTCCGCTTTACCATATCGCTCCATCGGACATGCGCCGGTTGCACCGCCGTTTGCCGCGTTTGTTCGCGATCAAGGATGGTGTGGTGACGCGCACCTGGAGCGAGCCGCCCGCGGAGGAGGAGGTGGCTCGTGCCCTGGGCACGTAGGAGAATCCGTGGTGTGTAGAAGACCGCGTCGAGTGTCTTGTCTCGTGGCCGGCGCGCTCGCGGCGTTGTCGTGGGTTCCGGGGGCTTTTTCCGCCACGAAAACCTGGGTCGCCAACACCGACTTCGAGGTCGAGATCGACGGGGCGCCCGCCGCCGAGGCCCGTCTGTACCGTGCCGGTGGCCGACCGTCTCTGCTTCTGCTGGAGCCGTCGCTGGGATCGGCGCTGCTGCTGGAGCTGAAGCAGCGGGCGGTGAGACAGGTGGACAGCTCCGGGATCGAGAAGGATGCGGACGGTCGCCATGTTGATCTGGATGATGCGGCGGTGACCCAGATCGTGCGGCCGTACACGATGGAAGGTGGAGCGGTCGTCTTCTTCTGGAAGGGACACAGGGTGCAGATCACGCGCAAACCCGCGCTGGTCGGAGAGACGACGATGGAGGCCCTCTTCGAGCATTCGCCGATTTTTCGCGAAGGGATGGCCGGATACACTCCTTCCGAGGAGGACGTCCGGTTTCTCAGGTCATTCGACCGGCCGATCACGGTCGACCTGTTTTTCGGCTCGTGGTGTCCTCACTGCAAGGCGACGGTCCCGAAGTTCTTCAAGACCCTCGAGATGGTGGCGAACCCGAACATCACCCTGAACCTGACCGGTGTACCGTTCCCGCCGTTCTCGCGATATCCTCCGGCGAAGGAAAAGGGTGTCACGGGGGTGCCGACGTTCATCGTTTACGCCGACGAGAAGGAGATCGGCCGTTTTTCCACCATCCCGCGTGACAGCAGTGTCGAGCACGAATTGGCCAAGATCCTCGAACAGTTTCGCCAAGCCCATGGCTGACATCATGGAGGCTCTGATGCCCGGATGGCTTCGCGTCCGTCGGACGTTCCTGATCACTCTGGTCGCCCTGATCGCATGCCTGCCGGGGGCGATCGCCCCGGCTCCGGCGCAGGAAGCGCTGGCCGAGTTTTATCCCAGCTACGACTGGGTGCTCGAGGTGGACGGAAAACTCTCGGAGGAGGCGATGTTTTTCGTCGAGCGGCTGGGCCGGCGCGTCCTCGTGGTGGACCCCGGACTGGATGAGATCGCGCTCATCACGCAGGCGGGCAAGCAGGTCACGTCTCTCGACCCGCAGACGGTCCGGATCGACGAGGATGGCGGGCGCGCGAGCCTCCCCGCGGACGCCGAGGAGGGCCGGCCGAAATCGAGCTACACCGTCAGCAAGGACAAGGTGGTGTTTTACCTGGGGAACCGGCGGTTGAAGATCATCCCGAAAAAGCCCCTGGAAGGTCCCGCGACACGCGACGAGATCCTCGAGCATACGCCGCTGTACAAGAAGGGGATGCATGAGTACACGCCGGAGAAGAAAGCCATCGATGTCCTGAAGGCCCAGACCTCTCCCGTCGAGATCGAGGTGTTCTTCGGGACCTGGTGTCCGCACTGCAAGGTCGTGGTCCCCAAGTTCATGAAATGCATCGAGGTCGCCGCGAATCCGGCCCTGCATGTCTCCTATGTCGGAGTGCCGCGCCACTTCAGCAATTTCACTCCGGCAAGGGCCAAGGGCGTCCGATCCATCCCGACCCTCATCTTCTACCGTGACGGCAAGGAGTTCGCGCGGATCCCGGGCGAGCCGAACAACGGGTCCATCGAACAGGCCGTCGCGAAGGTCCTTCAAGAAGGAAAGTAAGGCCGCCTGCGAGTTTGATCTCGATGCCCTCGCGCCTATCATGAAGGTTGTGTCAGCAAGACGCCTTCTGTTTTACCTCCTACTGGCCGGCGCCCTGGCCCGTGTCCTCTACCTGACGCAGGTGGCCGCTCTGCCGTTCTTCCAGCATCCCGTCGGGGATTCCGCATCCTACCTTCACAGAGCCGATGAGATCCTCTCCGGCCGGCTGGTCGCGGACAGGCCCTTCTTCTACGGAGGCATCTTCTATCCGTACCTGCTGGCCCTGGGATTCGCCGTCCTGGGCAAGAACCTCTACCCGATCTGCCTGGCGCAGGCCGGGGCGGGCTGCGCGATGGCCTGGGTGCTGTTTCGCCTGGCGCGCGGGGGGACGTCGCCGGGGCAGCAGCGGCACGGACTTCACGCCGGTGTGCTGGCGGCCGGGGTGTGCCTGTTTTACGGTCCATTCGCCTTTCTGGAAGCGGACATCCTGATGATCAGCTGGACGCTGCTGCTCGTGATGACCGCCTCGCTGCTGGCCCTGACGGCGGCGCAGGAGTCGAAACATCCGATGGTTCGTCTGCTGCTCGCCGGCACGTGCCTCGGCCTGGCGGCGTCGGAACGGCCCAACCTGATCGCGCTGTTGCCGGCCTTCGTCGCGTGGATCCTGCTCCTGGGCGGCCCGGCAAGGAGATGGCGCGGGGCGGCGGCGTTGCTGGCGGGCGGCGGGGTCGTCGTCCTGGCGGTGGCCGCGCTCAACCCTGCCGCCTCGGGGCGCTGGGTGGTGCTGACCACGAGCGGCGGCATCAACTTTTACATCGGCAACCACCCGGGCGCGCGGGGGACCTTCGATGAACCGTGGTCGGCGCGCGATCCCGCCTTCACGGCGCGCAACACCGACCTGGAGGAATCGAACATCCGCATGGCCCGGCGGTTGACAGGGCGACAGCTTGACGCCACGGAGGCCTCTCGCTACTGGTTGGCCCGGGGTATGGAGTTCCTCACCACCCAGCCCGCGGCGGCGTTGCGTTTGTACGTGCGCAAGCTCCTCCTGCTGTGGAATGCCGAGGAGGTGCCGAACCATCTCAACTATGCGTTCATGCGCACCGTGGCCCCGTCGCTCTGGCTGATGCCGCTGGGGTTCGGGCTGATCGCGCCGCTTGGACTGTACGGTTTCCTTGCGCCGGGATCACGCCGCCTCATGACGCCGCAGCTGCTCGTGCTGCTCGCCCTTCTCGTCATGGTCCCGATGGTGACGCTGCTGCCGTTTTTCGTGGCCGATCGTTACCGCATCGTTTTCGTCCCGCCCCTGGTGGTGGCGGCGGGGTTCGGCGCGGTGGCGCTCTGGCGCAGCCTGGCGAGGCGGGGTTCTCGGCGCGTGGCAGCGATGCATCTGATCGGGCTGTTGGTCCTGGGGGCCGGCATCGCACGGCCGATGACGCGGTTCGACTTCGCGAGAGATTACTGGATGCTGGCCCAGGCTCAGCAGGAACAGGGGGACCTGTCCGCGGCGGCCGATTCGTACCGGCGGGCGCTGAAATCGTCTCCGGCAGACGCGGTTCTCCTGAACAATTATGGCGTGGTTCTGCGACGCCTCGGGCGAGCTGAAGGTGCCGAGGCGGCCTACCGCAAGGCGATCGCGGCCGACCCCGCCCTGGGTCTTCCGCGCAAGAACCTGGGACTGCTCCTCATGGAGGGTGGGCGCACGGACGAGGCGTTCGAGCATCTCAGCCGGGCGGAACGCGACGAGCCGGCGGATCCGGACATCGCGCGTGCCCTCGCGGTCCTGTTGTTCGCGCGGGGCGACCGGGCGGCGGCGGAGGAACACGCACGACGGGTCCTGGCCGATCAACCCGGCGATCGCACCGCCCGCGAGGTGCTGCGGCGACTCGCCGATCCGCTCCGGCGTTGAGGAGACGCCGTCGGGCGGGGAACTTCCCCGCATGCGGTCCGTGATCCCGTCAGCGCCGCTCGATCCAGATCTTCACCGACTCCTCATCGCTCTGCACGCTGATCAGGGTCAGCGGGGCGGCGTCTCCCAACGTCTCGATGAGTTGCTGGAAGTTGAAGTCGGTGCCGTCCGAGTCGAACAAGTAATCCATCAACGCCAGCGGGAGCTTCACGTCGATCAGGGTGGCGTTCTTGTCCTCCTGGATCGAGACCCGGAAAAACTCCGTGTCCTTCCAGACCTTGATCTGCTCCTCGTCGGTCTCGATCGTGGCGAACTCGTCCACATCCATGTCCCGCACCGAGCGCCACATTTTCGCTAGGTCGATCCCCGCGTGTCCATGATTGATCTGATCCAGGAAGCCACCCGGGCCGCGCGACTCGAGAACGACCTGCACCAGCGAGAGGGGGACGGCGATCTTGACCCGCGTGTGATCATCGCTGTTCTGTCTGACCTCGACGCGTAACCAGAGCAGATCCGCATCCCTCGACGAGGCTCTCGCCTCCGCGGTGGATACCGTCAAGCCCAGCAGGGATGCGGCCAGAGCCAGGACAACGGGCCCGCCGGGCCATGGTCGGTTGGAACTGGAGCGGCTCATGCTTATCTCCTTACTAGGATGGGTGTTATGAGCACGGGCGATCCATCGCCACAGGATTTGAACGCGGGAGCGGCCTGGGGGGTTCCCCGGAAAACGGGGCTAGTCGTTTCTCTTGAGGACCACGAGGGTCGTATCGTCGTACTGGGGGGCGGCGCCGGCGAACGCCCCCAGGGCGCCGGCGACGAGGTCTTGAAGCTTTCCGGCCGACGAGGCCCGTTGCCGGACCAGCAGGTCGATGAGGCGCTCCTCTCCGAATTCCTCGCCCTTCTCGTTCTGGGTCTCGGTGACGCCGTCGCTGAAGGCGACCAGCAAGTCTCCCGGCTCCAGCACCACATCGCGGCGCTCATACCTCGCGGACGGAAGGATCCCGAGGATCAATCCTCCCGCCGGCAGCCGTTCCACGGAGCCGGAGGAGCGGATCAGGACCGGTGGGTTGTGTCCGGCATTGACGTAGGCCACGTCGCCGGTCGGCCCGTCGATCTCGCAGTAGAAGAACGAGACGAAGCTGTTGGGGTTCGAGCATTCCAGGATGGCGACATTCAGGGAAGCGATCAGATTCCTGATGCCGGTCGCCGCCTGCATGTGGGCGCGGAAGGAGGCGCGGACGGTTGCCATCAAGAGAGCGGCTCCCAGGCCCTTGCCGGACACATCGCCGAGCGCCAATCCGATCTTTGTGGGGCCTCGTTCGATGTAATCGAAGTAGTCACCTCCGACCTCATGGCAAGGGTCGTTGTACCCGGCGATGTCGTACCCCTCGAACCGCGGGGGCGCGCCGGGAAGGAGTCTCTTCTGTATTGCGGATGCCCGTTCCAGGTCCTTCTCCATCTGTCGTTTGGCGGACTCGACCTCGAACAGCCTGGCGTTCTCGATCTTCACGGCCGCCATGTTGGCCATCAATGTCAGAAGCTTCAGATCCTCCGGACTGAAGCTGGACGCCGCGCTGACGGTATCTACATAGATGAGCCCTATCACCGCGCGGTTGTTCCACAGCGGGACGCACATGGCGGAATGAATCCCCTGCAGAATGACGCTTTCCCTTCCTTTGAACCGTTCGTCCGCCTGGGCGTCGGAAGTCAGCACGGACTGCCGGTTCTCGACGACGACCTTGGCGATGGTCTTCGAGAGCGAGAGCTTTTTGCCGGACTGCTTCTGCTGGTCACGGACGACCTTGCTGACGAGCGACTTGGGCTCTCCTTCGAGCAACATCATGAAACCACGCTCGGCCGGCAGAGCCTCGAAGACGAGGTCCATTATCACCTCGAGGATCTCATGCAGGGGGCGGTAGTTGGTCAGCTCCATGCCGGCACGTGTCAGGACGGTGAAGAAGCGGTGATCCGGTACGGTTCCTCCCGGCGTCGTGGCCGACGTCGCGCGCGGTGAGGACGGGCCGCTGCTGATGATGTCGTCGAGCGGGATCGTGACCGTCGAGCTGTCGGCCGTGATCGGGCGGGCATCCTCTTCGATGGGTATCCGGGGCTCCTCGTCCACGCCGAACAGGATCGTCGTCTCCCCGAGGGTGACGCGATCGCCGATATGCAGCTCGAGGGGTTCCAGGATCGGGCGACCGTTCAAGGATGTTCCGTTCCGGCTGCCCACGTCGCGGACGTAGTGCTTTCCATCCCTGCACTGGATCTCGGCGTGAAACCGCGACAGGGAGAGATCGAAGGAAAGCTTGAGATCGTTCTTCGAGGAGCGGCCGATCTTGATGTCGGCCTTATCGATATCCTGGCGGAAGGTCCGCCCGTCGCCGGCGATGATCGTCAGATAGGCCATCGGCTCCCCGGGAAGTCTCTTCTGCGTCGATGGCAGGCATGGTACGGTCGGCCGGCGGCCAGTGTCAAGGCACCCGGCCGGCGGCATCGCGCCGGGTGGCGCGCCGGTGTGAGGACATCGCATTGACACGCCCGGCGGGTACGGGCGATACTCTTCGCCCCGTTCGAGGTCAGGGGAGGCGGAGACGAGTCATCGTGCGGGCCCCCGTGCATATCGAGATGAGCCTCAACAGCAGAGTGGACTTGACGAATCTCGTCCACGCGGCGTGCGACGAGGTCTGCCGTCTGGCCGGCCTCGATGAAGACGGGACGATGAACCTCGGCCTGGCACTGCGGGAGGCCACCGTCAATGCCATGAGGCACGGCAACAAGCTATGCGAGAAGAAGCCGGTGCGGATAGCCTTCGACCTGACACCCACGCGGCTTTCGGTAACCATCATCGATCAGGGCAACGGCTTCGATTTCGAAAAGGAGGAAGATCCGCGCCTCCCCGAAAACCTCGGCAAGACCAGCGGTCGCGGTATTTTTCTGATGCGTCATTTTGTGGATGACCTTCGTTTTCGCCACATTCCCGGGGAGGGCACGGCCGTCAGCCTCATCAAGAAGTTGCCGCGACGAAACGGTGCGAGATCGAGTTCTCGTTAAGTGTGATAAAATCGCCCCCCCGCCGGGAGAATTGGCGGTGCAGAAATGTTCGAGGAGACAGGAGAACGCATGAAAACGACAGCGCGTGACGTCTGCAAGGTCACCATTATCGGCCTGAACGGCAGGCTCACCATCGGGAAGGGCGATCTCATCCTGCGGGAGGCCGTTGACAAGGCCCTGAAGGACGGCAAGCAGAGGATTCTGCTCAACCTCGGCCAGGTGGGCTACATGGACAGCGCCGGCATCGGAGAGCTCGTGGCCTGTCGCAAGCGGGTGGTTGAGAAGGAAGGGCAGATGAAGCTGATCAATCCGGGCGGACGTGTGCAGGACCTGCTCGTCCTGACAAAGCTCGATGAGTACTTCGAGATCTATGACACCGAAGAGGAGGGACTCGCCTCGTTCGTAGGCTGAAGGCCGTGCGCGCCCTCATCCTGGGAGGGGCCGGAAACCTCACGCTCCGCGATGTCGCCTCTCCTGAAGCCGGTCCCGGCGAGGCGGTCGTCGAGGTTCGCGTCGCAGGCATCTGTCGCACCGATCTCGAACTCGCCCGAGGCTACATGGCCTTCGAGGGGATCTTGGGCCACGAGTTCGTCGGCACCGTCACGCAGGTCAACAGCCCCGCCGACGAGGTCCTGCCGGGAAGCCGCGTCGTGGGCGAGATCAACATCGGCTGCAACGAGTGTTCTCGGTGTACGCGGGGGCTCGCCCGCCACTGCGCCTCCCGCAGGGTTCTCGGGATCCAGGGCCAAGACGGTGCCTTCTGCGAGCGGCTCGCCCTGCCGGCGGCGAACCTGCACGCCGTGCCCGAGATGCTGGCCGACGAAGAGGCGGTCTTCATCGAGCCGCTCGCCGCGTCTTGCCGGATCCTGGACCA
>JBHHZN010000069.1:0-8997 GCA_046758155.1 Acidobacteriota bacterium
GCGCCTGCCACCGCCTTCCGGCGAGCCAGGCGACCGCGTATCCGGCGAACAGAAGAAGCGCCAGGACCATGGGCCGGCGATAACGGGACACGACATGGGCGAGCACGAAAAGAACCTCCGACGACAACAGGTACAGGACCGGTAGAAGCCGCCGCGGGTCCGCCAGCACTCCGGGCAACGCCAGCACCAGTCCGATCAGGCCGAGCGAAGCCACGACGGAAAACCGCAACCCGTAACGCACGACCGGCGAAACACGGGCCGCGTAGTAGAAACTCGTATTATCGGGGATCTCATACGCGCTCCAGAGGGCCCGGAGCTTGAACCACTGCTGCCTGAGAAGAGGACCGTAGTGGCCGGCGTACAAGCGGAGCGTTTCGCGGATCGTTGGCAGCATCGCGTATCCCGACCTGCGCAGGATTCGTCCGGTCGAAGCGGGGATCGTCGCGCCGGCCGGCATGGCATCGGGCGCATTGCCCATCACGAAAGCCAGCGGGCCGCGCGTCGTGCACGACAGCGGCGGCGCGCCGACGGCCAGGTTGCGGGCGACCAGGGGCGCCAGCGCGGCCATCGCCCCGGCCATCACCAGCGCCGGTCTCGCCAGCAGGCGCGCCGGACCGGCCGGGGCCTTCCCTCTTGCGCGTTGCGCGACGAGGAGCCAGCCCAGGGCGAACGGGATGAACACGACCATCGCCGGATCGGCCAGATAGGCCACCCCGAAAGCGCCGCCGATGAGCACGAGCCATAGACGACGCTCGCCGGGAGGCTCCGCTCGGTGCCATGAGACCATCGCCAGCAGGACGAGCAACTGCGTCGCCAGGGTCAGCGTCCCGCGCAGTATCTCGGCGTCGGTGAAGATGAAGGGGGCGTAACAGGCGGCGGCCAGTCCCGCCACCCAGCCGGCGGTGCGGTTGAACAGGCGGGTTCCCAGAACGGCGATGAGGCCGCAGTTGACGGCTCCCAGCACCAACTGCCCGACACGGAACAGGTCCAGGCTTCCGGTGACGGCCAGGACACTCGCGAGAAGATAGGCATACAGAGGCGGTTGATAGTAAACGTGCGCACCGAACCAGGAATTCCACACCTCGGGCGGCGCGATCGAACGCTGCCAGTCGAAGTACGGCCGGAAGGTCTCGCGATCGAGCCAATCGCCCGAGGCGAGATGGTTTCCCCAGGCGATGAACTGTTGCATATCGCTCTTGCTCCAGAACTCGCCGAGGACCCAGAGAGGGTGGTTCCAGATGATCGCAAGGTGGGCCGCGCGCGCCGCGAGGGCCACGCCGGCGACCGTGGCGAAGATCCTCCAGAGACTCAACCCGGCGGCCTCCGCCCCGTGCCGAGGATGCTGTAAAAGAAGGAAGAGAAAAAGACCTGAACGCCGATGACCATCAGCGTCAGGGCTATCAGGGCGGGACGGACGCGGACCTGTCCTCCGAAGGAATATCCCAGTCGGATCCAGTCGTACAGGATCTTCAGATTGAGTCCGAGCCCCGCCAGCGTCAGCGCCGCGCCGGCCAGCAGCCCGCGCTCGAGATTGAACCACCCGAACAATTTCGTGAGGATCGGGTCACGCTCCTCGAACCCCTCCGTCAAAGCGAAGATGCGCGCGAAGAACCCGATGTTGAGGACATTGAAGCCCAGGACGGTCAGGAGGCTTCCGAGAATCATCCAGTGAAAATCCACGAGGAGCCCCCCGACACGGTACGGACCGAAGGCCATGACCCCCATCAGCAAGGCGCCCAGGCCGAAGAGCCCGGCGCCCGGGATGACGAACAGGTGCGTCGGGCTGAGCATGAACATCATCTTGAGATGTCTCCACCCGTCGCGAAACGACCGCAGGTGCGGGCGCCCGCGGCGCCCCCCCTTGTGCAAAGTGATGGGGATCTCGGCTATCCGGAGGCGCTTGCGCGCCGCCTTGATGATCATCTCGGAGGCGAACTCCATGCCGGTGGTTCGCAGGTTGAGCTCGGCCACCGCCGCGGCCCTTATCGAACGCATGCCGCAGTGGGCGTCGGAGAGGTTCGTCTTGAACAGGCCGTTGAGGAGGACCGAGAGAACCGGCACCCCGATATACCGATGGTGCCATGGCATGGCTCCCGGTTCGATGTTGCCTTTCAGTCGCGTGCCCATGACCATGTCGCAATCGCCTTGGAGCGGTTTCACGAAGCCGCTCAGGTCGGAGAAATCGTAGGTGTCGTCGGCGTCTCCCATCACCAGGTATCGCCCGCGAGCCGCCGCGAATCCCGCGAGATACGCCCGGCCGTAGCCCGGGCGCGGCTCGGTGACGATGCGGGCGCCCGCCGAGCGCGCCACGTCCGCCGACGCATCGGTCGAACCGTTGTCCACGACGAGCACCTCGCCGCGCACTCCCAGCTTTCCGATCGCAGCCCTGGCCTTCGAGACGCACTCACCGACGGTAGCCTCCTCGTTCAGGCAGGGGATGACAACCGAAACGTCCAGCACCTCGCCGGCCGGGGTGTCGTGATCGTGCGCGGCGCTCATGACGGGACTCTCTGCAGGTTCGCGTAGCGCGTCATCAACTTCTTGCTGCCCGCGCGGGGAAACCGCACCGTCGCTTTCTGCTTCTCTCCCACCCCCTCGATCCCCTCGACACGTCCGTAGCCGAAGCGATCATGATAGACACGCATCCCGACGCGGAGCCCATCGGATACATCGTCGTCGTCGGTCGCCTGGTAGATATCCTCCTCGCCGAGAGTCGTATCCCGCCCGCTCCGCGCGGAGGACGCCGGGGCGCGGTCCCGCCCCCATCCGCGTGCCCCCCACCCGGGACGACTCCGGGCGCTGAGGTCCTCGAGAAGCAAGGCGTCGATCTCGCCGAGGAACCGGGATGGCTCGTTGAGCATGTAGCTGCCGAACGCGCGTCTTTCCGCGGCACAAGACAGGTACAGGCGCTCCTTGGCGCGCGTCATCCCGACGTAGCACAGGCGGCGTTCCTCCTCGATCTCTTCATCGTCCTCGCTCTGCAGGGACCGCGCGTGCGGGAAGATGTTCTCCTCCATCCCCACCATGAAGACGACGGGAAATTCCAGCCCCTTGGCGCAGTGTATCGTCATCAGGTTGACGCCCGTGTCGCCCTGCACCGATTCGGAGTCGGAGACCAGCGACGCCGCGTCGAGAAACTGCTGGAGAGTCCCTTCGCCCGCCGCCTCCCGTTCCTCGGCGGCCGCCACGAGTTGATGGATGTTTTCCATGCGCGACTCGACGTCGCCCGGCGCCGTCCGGCGCAGGAACGACTCGTACTCGAGCCTCTCCACCAGGTGGAGGATCAGACGCGAGGTGGCTTCCCCCTCATCGGCTCGCCGCCTCACGTCCACCAGGAGGTCCGCGAGGGACCGAAGCGACCTGGTCGCGCGCGTCGCCGGCGACGTGCGCGCCGCCGCTTGCAGGGCATCGTGCAGGCCGATCGATTCCGACCGGGCGGTCTCCACGAGGGCCTGCACGGTGACCCTTCCCAGGCCCCGTGGCGGCGTGTTGATGATGCGGCGCAGTGATATGTCGTCCAACGGGTTGGCCGCCAGGCGCAAGTATGCCAACAGGTCCTTGATCTCCTTGCGATCGTAAAACCGCAATCCCCCGTAGATCCGATAGGGAAGCCGATCTCGCAGGAGGGCCTCTTCGATGAGCCGTGACTGCGCGTTGGTGCGGTAAAGCACGGCCATGTCGGCGAGATCGGCGTTCATCTCACCGCGCAACGCGCTGATGCGGGAGGCGATGAACGAGGCCTCGTCCCGATCGGTCTCGGCCTGCAGGAAGCCGATCAACTCACCGGCGGGCTTCTCGGTCCACAGCTCCTTCTCGATCCGCCCGCGGTTACACCGGATGACGTCACCGGCCGCGCGCAGGATGTTGCCGGTCGATCGGTAGTTTCTCGTCAGCTTGATGACACGGGCGCGGGGGTAATCCTTGTTGAACCGCAGGATATTGCCGATGTCGGCCCCGCGGAACCGGTAGATCGACTGCGCATCATCTCCGACGACGCAGAGGTTGCCCGTTGAAGCCGCCAGCGAACGGATCAGCATGTACTGGGGACGGTTCGTGTCCTGGTATTCATCGACCATGATGAATCGCGTCCGGTCCTGGTAGAAGCGTTCCCGCTCGGGCTCCCTGCGGAACAACTCCAGCACCTTGAGTAGCAGGTCGTCGAAATCCATGGCGTTGTTGGACTTGAGTTTGTCGCGGTACGCCTCGTAGGCTCGGATCAGGCCATCCCCGACCGGCTCGCGCAGCGCCGCCGTGATCTCCTCGGTCGTGAGGAAGCGGTTGCGCGCGGCGCTGATGCGATGAACCAGGCTGCGCGCGGGATAGCGCTCGGGATCGAGATCCAGCTCGGCGATGACTTCCTTCATCAAGGCGGTCTGGTCCGCCGTGTCGAACACGACGAAATCGTTGCGGTATCCGAGCCGTCCCGCCTCGACTCTCAGCATTCGCAGGCAGAGCGAATGAAACGTCCCCATCCGGATCCCGCCCGGATCGCCCTCCAGCAACGAGGTGATGCGATCCTTCATCTCCTCGGCGGCCTTGTTGGTGAAGGTGACGGCGACGATCTCCGCCGGTCGCACGCCTGCGGTCCGGATGAGATAGGCGGCCCGGTGCGTGAGGACGCGCGTCTTGCCCGAGCCGGCGCCCGCGATAATCAGCACCGGACCATGGATGGTCCGCACGGCTTCCTGCTGCTGTTCGTTCAGTGCGGAGATGAGATGGGATTCCACGGGGGAGGCCTCCCGGCGGTTCCATCGCCGGGAGCGCCGGATCTTCCCGCACGACCTACTCGACGGTGACGCTCTTGGCGAGGTTCCTGGGCTGATCCACGTCGCAGCCACGACGCAGCGCGATATGATAGGCCAGAAGCTGCAGCGGCACAACGATCAACAGAGGGCTCAGGACATCCAGCGTGCGGGGGACGAAGAACGTTTCATTCGCCTTTTCGATGACGGACGGCTTGCCAGCCTCCGGCTGTGTGGCCACCACGATGATGGTCGCGCCCCGCGCCTTGGCCTCCTCGATGTTGACCAGCATTCTCTCATGCGTGTTGTCGTTGGCGACCAAGGCCACGACCGGCATCCTCTCGTCGATCAGGGCGATCGGTCCGTGTTTCATCTCCCCGGCCGGGTATCCCTCCGCGTGGATGTACGAGATCTCCTTCAGCTTGAGGGCCCCCTCGAGCGCGATCGGGTGGTTGACGCCCCTGCCCAGGAACAGGAAATCATCAATGCTGACGAACTTGTGCGCCAGGTCCTCGATCTCGTCCTCCTTGGTCAAGATCGCCTCGATGTTGGCCGGGATCCTCTGCAGGTAGTCCAGATGCGCGCGAATCCGCTCCGAGGTCATGGTACGCCGAACCTGAGCGAGGTACAGCGCCAGCAGGTCCAGCGCCGCAAGCTGCGACGTGAACGCCTTCGTGGAGGCCACGCCGATCTCCGGTCCCGCGTGGGTATAGATGACGCCATCGGCCTCCCGCGTCATCATGCTGCCCACGGCGTTGCAGATCGCCAGGCTGGGGGAGCCCTTGCCCCTCGCCTCCCGTTGCGCGGCGAGCGTGTCGGCCGTCTCGCCCGACTGGGAGATGACCACGGTCAGGGTCTCGGGACCGACGATCGGGTCCCGGTACTTGAACTCCGAGCTGATATCGACCTCGACCGGCAGGCGAACGAACTTCTCGATCAGGTACTTGCCCACCAGCGCCGCGTGCCAGGAGGTGCCGCAGGCAACGAGGCGCACGTTCGCGAAGGAGCGGAACTGCTCATCGCTCATGTTCACCTCGTCGAGATAGATCCGGCCGGTCTCGAGTGAATAGCGGCCGACCAGCGTGTCGCGGATGGCCCGTGGCTGCTCGTAGATCTCCTTCAGCATGAAATGCTTGAATCCCGCCTTCTCGACCATGATCGGATCCCATGTGATCCGCTGGACTTCCCTCGACACGCTCCGACCCGACAGGTCGGTGATCCGCACGCCCGACTTGGTGAGGACCGTCACCTCGCCGTCATCCAGGAAGAACATGTCCCGCGTGTGGTTCAGGATCGCCGGCACATCGGAGGCCACGAAGTACTCCTTGTCGCCGAGCCCAACGACGAGAGGCGGGCCCTGCCGGGCCGCCACGATCTTCTGCGGCTCGTCGGCGGAGAGAGCCACCAGGGCGAAGATGCCGTCCAGCTCCGGCATGACCCTGCGCAGGGTCTCCTCCAGGGGCGTGCCATCGGCGCCGTTTCCCTCCTCGAGAAGATGGGCGATGACCTCGGTGTCGGTCTCGGTCTGGAAGTGGTGTCCCTTCTCGACCAGCCGTTTCTTGATCGCGACGTAGTTGTCGATGGTGCCGTTGTGGACGACAACGATCCGTCCCTTGCAGTCACGGTGCGGATGGGCGTTTTCCTCGGTGGGTCGCCCGTGCGTGGCCCAGCGCGTGTGGCCCACGCCGAACGTCCCATCGAGCGGCGACACTCTCAGCACTTCCTCGAGGTCCTTCAGCTTCCCGGCGGCGCGGCGGATCTTCAGCTCCCCTTCGTCTACCACCGCGATCCCCGCCGAGTCGTAGCCGCGGTACTCGAGACGGCGCAGGCCATCCAGAATGACCTGCACGACGGGTTTGTTGCCGATGTAGCCGACGATGCCGCACATATCAGTCCTTCACGCCCTTTCCGGCCGCGCGGCGACGGGCTCCGCCGGTCCGCCGTGAGGCCGTTTTCGCCCGCAGGCGCCTTCGCCTGGCCCAGCCCTTCTTGACGCGCAGCTCGGCCCGCGTCAAAGCCAGCGCATCTTCCGGAACATCCTTGGTGATGGTCGACCCGGCTCCCACGTAGGCTCCACTCTTGACGGTAACGGGTGCCACGAGCTGCGTATCGCTCCCGATGAACACTCCGTCGCCGAGCTTCGTCAGGAACTTGTCATATCCATCGTAGTTGCAGGTGATGGTCCCCGCCCCGATGTTGCATCTGCGGCCGATCTCGGCGTCTCCAAGATAAGACAGATGGTTGGCCTTTGTCTGCCGGCGGAGGCGGGCCTTCTTGATCTCGACGAAGTTCCCGACGTGCACCTCGGCATCCAGAACGGAGCCCGGCCTGAGATGCGCGAAGGGACCGATCCGGACGTCGTCGGCAATGCGCGACTGCCTGATCACGCACATGTCGAGCAACTCGACCCGATCACCGAGGCGGGAGTCACTGATATGGGAGAACGCGCCGATGGTGCAACCCGCCCCGATGCGGGTCGGCCCCTCGAGGCGGACCAGAGGATGAATGATGGTGTCCCGGCCCACCTTCACCCCGGGGTCGATATAGGTGCAGTCCGGATCCACGATCGTGACCCCCGAGGCCATGAGGCTCTCGGCACGCCGCCTGTAGAGCGCCTTGCCGGCACGGGCGAGTTCGACCCGGTCGTTGACTCCCAGCACCTCCTGCGCGTCCGGGTGGCGGTACGCCTCGATGCGTTCTTTCCGGCGCAGCAGGATCCGGAACAAGTCGGGCAGATAGTACTCTCCCTGGGTGTTGTTGCGCTTCGTCTCACGCAGCGCGTCAAACAGCAAGGCCGCATCGGCACAGTAAAGTCCCGCGTTGACCTCACGGGTCGCCAACTGCGCCCTGCTGGCGTCGCGCTGCTCGATGATGGCCGTGAGGTTGCCCGCCGCGTCGCGCACGACACGGCCATATCCTGTCGCATCTTCCGGCTCGGTCGTCAGCACCGTGGCCGCAGCGCGGCGACGGCGGTGGTGGCGCAGCAAGGCGCGCAGCGTCGTGGGGCGTATGAGCGGAACATCCCCGTTGAGGATCAGCACGTCGGTCCTGCCTTGCCCGGGGCGCGCCCGCAGGACGGATTCCGCCTGGAGCACCGCGTGGGCCGTGCCGAGCTGCCGCGCTTGCGTGACAAACACCGGCTTGCCCGCCCCATCGGCCTCGCGCGAGAGAGCCGAGATCAGTTCTTCGGACTGATGGCCCACGACCACGGCCAAGCGATGGGGCTTGAGCGCCGCGGCGGCCCGAACCACGTGACAGATCACGGGAGAACCGCCCAGGACATGCAGGAGCTTGACGCGCTCCGAGCGCATCCTCTTGCCCTTGCCCGCGGCCAGGATCAACGCGTCGAGCCGATGCCCGGCGGCCAGACGATCCGCCATCAGGACCTCCTGCGGGCGGGCCGCGCCGCTCGGCGCCGCGATCGAGCGATGCTCATGATCTGACGTGCCAGACTATCCGGGTCGTGCCGGACCACCGATCGTTCCTGCAGCATCACGCGGCGCGTGCAAAGCTCGACCCCCATCTTGACGAAGCGCGCGCGGTCGACCGCCACCATCTCGGCCCCCTCCCGTCGATACCGCCTGGCGGCCGCCTGCGTCGGCACGGCCGAATTGACCAGCGCGACATCGACCAGCCCCGGGCCGCAGATCTCGGGCACCCGGCGGACGTGGTCCGACGCCGTGAAACCGGCCGTCTCCCCCGGCTGCGTCATGACGTTGCAAACGAACACCTTCAGAGCGGGCGACGATCGCAACACGGCGGCGACGCCCGGCACCAGGAGATTGGGAACGATGCTCGTGAAGAGCGAGCCCGGACCGATGCAGATGATATCGGCCCGGCGGATGGCCGCCAGGGTCTCGGGGAGCGGCCGGCAGCCGGCCGGCTGCACCCGGACCGTGCTGATCGGGCAACGGGAGCGGGAGATGTTGGACTCCCCGTGGACCCTCGAGCCATCGGCCAGATCCGCCACCAGACGGATGTTCTGCATCGTCGCGGGGTAGATGGTGCCCTTGATGGCAAGGACATCACTGGCGGCCTTGATCGCCTTGAGGAAATCACCCTGAACGCTCGTCAGGGCCGTCAGGAGGAGGTTCCCCAGCGAGTGCCCCCCGAGGTGGCCGTTGCCGTTGAACCGAAACTGGAACAGCCGCGATAACATGGCCGTGTTGTCCGACAGGGCCACGATACAGTTGCGGATGTCACCGGGGGGAAGAATCCGGAACTCATCGCGCAGTCGCCCCGATGAGCCGCCGTC